>JAZUJG010000403.1:0-4818 GCA_045642645.1 Acutalibacteraceae bacterium
GTTGCCGAGCAGTTAAAAGAGGTCAGCGCGCCGAAAGCCGCATTCACGAGACTTATAAACAAAAACGGGGAAAGGGCGTATGAAAACACGCCCGTTTCGACCGAAAATCTGAAAGAAATCATACTTGAAAATCTGCCCGAAATCGCCGAAAACGGCAATAAAAATCTTACTCTCGACGATGTGAAAAGCGGCAGCTGCACATTAAAGGAATTTGTGGCGGAGCTTACGCCCGACGAGCTTGAAGCCATAAGCCGCGGCGACTACACTATGGACAGTTCCCTCGGTGCAAAAGGCAACGCGGGCGCACTCGGCGGCGTGCTTGAATCGCTGCGCAATAAGGGCGTTTCGCCGCTTATAACCACCGACGGACCGTCGGGAATACGCCTTAAATCCTGCTGCTCGCTGCTGCCCGTGGGTACTGCGCTTGCGGCAATGTGGAACACCGAGCTTGCGTATGAAATATACGCAAAAATCGGCGCGGAAATGAAAGAAAAGGGCAGCGATATTCTGCTCGCGCCCGGAATGAACATACACCGCAATCCCCTTTGCGGCAGAAATTTCGAATATTTTTCGGAAGATCCGCTGATAACCGGCAAAACCGCCGCCGCAATCGTAAAAGGCATACAGAGTGCAGGCGTTTCTGCCTGCCCGAAGCACTTTGCCTGCAACAGTCAGGAAACGAACAGAACAAAAACCGATTCGCGTGTTTCGGAAAGAGCACTGCGCGAGATTTACCTGAAAGGCTTTGAAATATGCGTAAAAGAAGCAAAGCCGCTTTGCCTTATGACCTCATACAACAAGGTCAACGGCGTGTGGAGCCACTACAACTATGACCTTTGCACGCGCATTCTGCGCGATGAATGGGGCTTTGAGGGGCTTGTGATGACGGACTGGTGGATGCAGTACACCGCAAGTCCCGAATTCCCGAGCTTAAAGGATAACGCCTACCGCGTGCGCGCGGGCGTTGATGTGCTTATGCCCGGCGGAAAGCGCAGCGGCAGAAGAAAACCCGACGGCACGCTTTTGAAAACTTACGGCAAGCCCGACGGCATTACGCTCGGAGAATTGCAGAGAACGGCGGAGCACGTGCTCGGGGTGGTTATGAAAATCAAGTAAGTTTCATTAATGAGTAATGAATGATGAATAATGAATAATTGAAGTTTGTCGGCGTTGCCGACGATTATATCCGCCTACGGCGGAGAATTTAATAAGCCCTATTATAAAATCGGCGCGGGAATTCATCCCACGCCGATTTATTTTTATATTTTTAAAAAATACATCGTTCAAACAGGAATACTGCGTTGTTGTAATCAACAAGTTATTACAATCGGCGCTTTGCGCCCCGCAATTATTCATTATCAGTCATTCATTATTTAATCCTGCGCCGTATAGGTATCGAGCAGTTCCGCGGTGGTTTTATTGAACGAATACACCGTACCCGTGCCGCTTATCACGCCGAAAACGGTACTGCCGATATAAGTCGTTCTGTCAAGATTATCCCAGCGCTCGTCATCAGCGAGCGCTATTTTATATTCGCCGGCATTTTCAAGAGCTTTTGCGGCGGTATCGACCTTAATTGCGAGCACGCCCGCAGTTCTTGTATTGGTATAGCTGTACTCATTGGTCCAGCTGTCATAATACGCCATAAACGGCAGATACATAATGCGGTTTACATCATCCCAGCAAACTGCCTTGTGGTCATAGAGTGCGGCGGTTTCCACATATCTGCTGAAATTGCCGCCGTACACGCCCGCAAGTGCGAGCTTTGCGACCTCGGCAGGCTGTTCGGGATCAGTTGCATCAAACAGCGAAACTTTAATGCCGCCGTTTGTGCCGTTTTCATCGCCGTCAACGCCGATACCGAGCAGCAAGCCCTCGCCCACCGGGTGCAGATACGCCGAAAAGCCCGGTATTTTCAGCTCACCCTTAATGACGGGTGCGGTTTTGTCGGTAAGGTCTATAACGAAAAGCGGGTCGGTCTGTTCAAAGGTTACAACATAGGCGGTGTTGCCCGTGAAGCGTACGGACTTTATGGTTTCGCCCTTTGCTATGCCCTCGAGCGAGCCGATAATTTCAAGGCTTTCGGCATCGAGCACATAAAGCTGATTCGTAAGGTCGTCGCCCCAGCCGCCGCTTGTGGTGGCAATGCGCAGAGTGCCGTCAAATTCATCAATACTGAACTGATTGAGCGCGCAGCCGTCGACACTGCCTTTTGTTTTATACTCGATAGCGTAATTACTTATATTGAACTTATAAATCTCGGTTTTCTGCGTATAGGCACTGCCGAACACCTTTTCGGCAAGCTCAACGCTTTCGCACTCGGTATTTGTAACATAAAGCGTTTGTGCCGTGCAGTAAACATTTGAGCCTGCGCCGAGCACCGCCTGAGTTTTGTAAGTGGATTCGTCGTCAATATCCATTACGGAAGCAACAAGGTAGCTTGTATCGGTAATATTATCCATAATGCAGATGGAATCAAGCGGCACTCTTTCATCAAAGCCTTTTGCGCCCGTGCAGGGTATGCACTCGTTTTTCACCGTTTCTTCTTCAAGCTGCAAATCAACATAGTAATCGGAAATAAGCACAAGCTCATCGCCGACAAGGCGCGAGGAAATATAGCCGCCGTCCTGATAGACGCGCCACTTTTCCACGGGATTGGCTTTATTTTTGATATCGAAGCAAACCGCGAGTGTACCCTCTTTGGAATTAAAGCCGTAATACCTTGAATACGAATCGCCGCTGCCGTCATACTCGGAAACGGAAAGTATCGCCAAAAGCGTATCGCCGGAAACATACATTTCGCGAATATTCATATAGTAAAGCATCTTGTTTTCGGGCTTTGCTACGGTGATTTCGCCGGCACGGCTCATTTTGCCGTTTTTCGGCTCAACAATATCTATTTTGCAATCGTAATCAAGCTCCGGAATTTCAAAATCGGACTGCTCCGGCTCGGTTGCGGCAGCGGTGGTATCGGCGGAGGTAGTGCTTTCGGTTGCCGCTTCGGTGGTGAAAAGCGTGCCGTCGGGGTCATCGGGATTGTAGCCCGGTGTTACCTGCACACCGTCAACGGCTTCATTATAAACGGGAGTTTCACCATAGCCGTAAATCCTGTCGTAAAACACGCTCCAGTTCGGCTCGGTATTTTCGACTATATACAGGTATTTGCCGTCATTCTTGATAATATCGGCTTCGCTTACGCCCGCCACCTGCTCATTTGTTTTGCCGTATCCGGCTTTTTCGGTCGCGGCTTCATCAGTCGTAAGCATTTCAACAGCGCCTTCATTTACGGCGACTCCGGGCACGGCACTGTTAAAGGAT
This sequence comes from Acutalibacteraceae bacterium, assembly GCA_045642645.1. Taxonomy (GTDB): domain Bacteria; phylum Bacillota; class Clostridia; order Oscillospirales; family Acutalibacteraceae; genus DTU089. The sequence continues at coordinate 3,319 of JAZUJG010000403.1, forward strand.
TCCGCCGCTGCCGTATCAAAGCTTTTTTGTGCGCCGTAAAGCACACCGCCGAAATCGATACCCGTATTGTTGCGGCGTTTGATATATGCCTTATAGCTCTCCGAATAGCCTGCAAAAAGCGTTTCTATCTGCGAGTAATCATCAATGGTTTCGGGTGCCTTCGGGGGCTTGGGCACTCTGAGCCACGGCTTATAAATAACAAGGCTCGTTGCGAGCACAAGTGCGGCGGCAACCGCAGAGCCCACGCGCAAAGCAAGGCGCTTGTCGCGCTTTTTCTTGGGCATTTCCGCCTCGGGTGCTTCGTTCTGCGGCATAGCGGCAAGCTGTTCACGAATACTGTCTGCACTCAATGAATCGGGCAAAGGGGCATTTTCGTTCTTTTTAAGTTCACCGTTTATTGCATTTTTCTGTTCTTCGGTAAAGATTTCGTTATTATCGCTGTTCATATTTTTCCTCCTAACTCCGCTTTCAGCTTTTCGAGCGCACGCTTCTGGCGCGAACGCACCGTGGCGGGCAGCATACCGTAAATCGAGGCGAGCTCGTGGCTTTTGAAGCCGCCTATTACCGACATCATTATAAGCTGACCGTCGGGCGGCTCAAGCGCCGAAATTGCCTGCAAAAGCTCAACGCTCAATTCGGAATTTTCGGTTGAAAGCAGAAATTCGTAGTCTTCTATGGGGAGTTTTTCGGGTGAACGGCTTTTTTCCGAAAGCTTCGTTTTGCAGCGGTTTGAAAGGATTTTAAAAAGCCACGCCTTAAAAAGCGAATCGTCTTTAAGCGCGCGTATATTGCGCCACGCCGAAAAGACCGCATCCTGCACGGCATCCTCGGCATCCTCCTTAGAGCCGAGCATATAAAGCGCAAATCTGTAAAGGTCGCCGCTGTAAATCTCGTAAAGCTCGGCAAAGGCGCAGCTGTCGCCCTGCTTCGCTTTGGCTATGCGGATATCGTTTACTGCCGTCAATTTCGTCAACTCCTTCGATATATAAGACTTTGAAATTTCGGGAATTGTTGCAAAGGAAAAAGATTTTTTTATAAAACCGATTATATTTTATCGAAATATCGCAAAAATGTAAATAAAAAATTAAATATGACAAATCATTTGCATTGACAGAAGATATGTGATATATTGTATATGTGTAAATTTATTCCATTTCAGCAGAAAGGAAAGAAATATAAATGTCGTTTCTCAAAAAGCTTTTCGGCGATTATTCCACCAAAGAAATCAAAAGAATAATGCCCATTAAGGACAAGGTGCTTGCGCTTGAGGAGGAGTATTCAAAGCTCACCGACGAGCAGCTGCAGGCAAAAACGCCAGAATTCAAAGAACGCCTCGCAAAAGGCGAAACACTTGACGATATTCTGCCCGAGGCATTTGCCGCCTGCCGCGAAGCAGCCTGGCGTGTGCTCGGTATGAAGCACTACCCCGTTCAGATTCTGGGCGGCATAATTCTGCACCAGGGCAGAATTGCCGAAATGAAAACGGGCGAAGGCAAAACG
>JAZUJG010000404.1:0-4253 GCA_045642645.1 Acutalibacteraceae bacterium
CAAGATTTTTTGCGGCAACTATACCGCCGTGGCCTGCACCTGCAACAATTACTTTTTTCATACGGTCACCTCTTAAATATAATCTTTAATAAACTCGCCGCCGAGAAGAACATAAACATATTCAAAACCGACATCACGCAGCAGCGCGCGTGTTTCGGTAAATGCAAAATCAAGGTTTTCGGCAAGGTGGCAATCTGACGAAAGCACGAGCTTGCCGCCGTTTTTCTTTATAACGCTCAAAAGCCTTTCGCTCGGGTAAGGAACGGTACGAAGTCCGCGAGCCATAGCGCCCGTATTGACCTCAAAAAAGCATTCGCTTTTAAGTGCGCGTTCAATATATTTTTCGGCAATTTGGCAGTACTCGTCATTTACCGAAAAGAGCGGCTCGCCCTGCTCATCATATTTGGTCATAAGGTCAAAGTGACCGATAATATCAGGCTTGCGGCGCTCGATATAATCGCAAAATGCGGAATAATACGCCTCGGCAAATCCGACCGTGCCGCCGCTTTTTTCAATACATTCGGTAAGGTATTTCACTCCCGAATCGACGGGGATATATTCATCCCCCGTGTGCAGATAATGCGACGAGCCGATGATATAATCGAAGCGTTTTCTGTCGCAGAGCGAGTATGAATCCTCCTCGGTACCGAGGTAGATTTCTATTTTATCACGGTATTTTTCCTTTAACGCGGTAATTTCGGCTATATAGCCCTCAACATCCTTCATACAGTAGCGCAGGTCGTAAGGTGTATAGCCGTGCCCCGAAAAGCCGAGCGACTTAAAGCCGGCATCCACGGCAAAGCGGACGGTTTCCTCGGCGGTGCTTTTGCCGTCGCAGTATGTGGTGTGAGTATGTAAATTTGAAAGCATTGTGTTACCTCTTTAAAGATGTGTAAAGCGCATTTCTTATGCGCGGCATATAGTATTCCTCCTGCGGATTGAGCATGTGGTGAGCGTAGAACATGGAAATGCCCTCGGCAGTATCAATGACTGCAGTTGCGCCCGCAGCACCGCACCAGCCGAATTCACCGATGCTGCCCGTTGAGCCGCTTTCGGCTCTGTTTAGCATTGTACGCACACCAAGCCCGTAGCCGTAGCCGCGAAGCTGCTTCCAATTATAATTTTTAATAATGTTCTCATTGAGCTGATTGGTTTTAAGTAATTCAACTGTGCCGTCGGACAGTATACGTTCACCGTTTACGCCCTTGCCGCCGAGCGCGAGAGCCTGTGTTAGCAACGCATAATCTCCTACCGTTGCGGTAATACCCGCACCGCCGCTGTCATACTCACTGCCGAAAACAAGCGAGTTTGCTTTGCCGACATTTACAAGCCTGCCGCCTTCTTTGGCAACGGCATTTTGCTGCACTTCGGTAATTTTGTTATTGTTGCCGTCCTCGAAGCGATACTGTTGTGCCATTTTATGCTGAACTGTATCGTTATGGTAGCAAGCGGTGTTCATTCCAAGCGGATCGAATATATTATCTTTTACATAATCTCTGAATTTTTTACCGGAAATAATTTCAACCACTGCCGCAAGCACATCGTGACTTAAACTGTAATTCCACTGTGTACCCGGCTCAAATACGAGCGGGTCTTCGGCTATGCAGCGCACAACTGTGACGGTATCCATTTTGCCGTTTGTAATTTCACGCGCCTTGTCAAACGCCTTTGTTCCGGTATTGTATGTAAGACCCGAGGTCATTGTAAAAAGGTGGCGCAAAGTTATTTCGTTTTCGGCTTTTTTGAGGTTATCGCCTTTGCCGACATACATTTCTTTAAATTCGGGAATAAAGTAACTCAACGGGTCATCAAGCAGGAACGCCCCCTGCTCATACAACTGCAGCGCCGCCGTAACTGTTGTTATTTTGGAGCAGGAATATAAATTGAGAAGCTCGCCGCCGTTCATCAATACACGGTTTTCAACATCGGAATAGCCCGAAGAATATGTAAATACGAGGTCTTTGCCCTTATAAACGCAAGCACTGTTGCCCGGCATACGCCAGGAGGTAAGGCTGTCCATAACATTCTGAAGATACGAAAAATCCATATTCCCACCTCTGTTCAATAAGTTTAGCATATAAAAATGTTATTGTCGAGTTATTTTGACAATAAATATAAAATCAAGTCACTCTTATTCATTGACAAAGCACACCGCAGGTGATAACATTTATCTGTATTATTTTGATTGGAGTTTTATGTATGAAAATATCCGAAGCCGAAATATGCGAACTTGAAGAAAACGAGCTTGAAAACCTGGTTTTCGGTTATAAAAAAGCCGAAAACATACCACATTGCGAAGCTGCACTTGTACTCGGCACCGACAAGGCAAATCTTGACCGCACCCCCGCCGCAGTTGAATACTACAAAAAAGGAATGTGCGACAAGCTGATTTTTTCGGGCGGCGTTGAGTGGGAAACCGAAGACGGTAAATTAAGCGAAGCAAAGGCGATGAAGAAATACGCAGTCGAGCACGGCGTGAACGAAGAAGATATTATACTTGACGAGCTTGCACAGACCACAATAGAAAATATGATTTGCGGCGCACTCGCACTTCAGCGCGAATTTGAATATGTGAGCGAAGTGAAAAATCTGCTGCTTATAACCTCGGAATACCATATGAGAAGAAGCCTGCTGCTTGCAGATGCTCTGCTGCCGCGCTGCATAAAGGTTTACCCGGTTGCCGCAAAGGGATATATAGACCGCTCTAATTGGCGTGACACACCCGAAAGCGCCCGAAAGGTCGCTATGGAAGCACTGTTTATGCAGGCGCAGATAGAAAACGGTCTTACAGAAGACGGAGAGTTTTAAATGAAAAAGCAGGAATTACAGTTTAAAAACGGAAAGTTCAGAGCGTTATTCCTTTCCGATTTACATACGGTAGTTAATTTTGACCGCCGACTTACACGCGATATTGATGCGCTCTTAACAAAATACTCGCCCGACATTGTTATACTCAACGGCGATGTTGTATGGCGCGATGCCTCGGAATCGAAAGAAGCACTCAACAGCGTGCTCACGGAGCTTGACAGATGTATTACTGCCCACGGCATACCGTGGGCGCACACCTTCGGCAATCACGATATGGAGGGCGGCTGCCCCACGAGCGTGCAGCAGGAGGTCTACGAAAGCTTTGAACACTGTCTTTCAAAGCGCAGCGCCGAGGGCGTTGAGGGCGTTATGAACTATGTGCTGCCCGTAAAAAGCACAGACGGAAAAAGAGTTGCTTTTAACCTTTGGGCATTTGATTCCGGCAGAGGCTACCACGAATTTTTAAGTTCATACGGCGTTGATACATCGGACAAGTTCTTTCTTGATATGCCCGATCCGTTACACCTTTCGCAAGGCTATGATGCTTTGAGATTTACGCAGATGATGTGGTATTGGCAGGAATCGGTGCGATTTGAAGAAGAAAACGGCGGCAAGGTGCCGGGCGTTATGTTCTTTCACATACCTTTCCCCGAGTACACGATACCGTACAGAAACGTTATGCAGACAAAATACAGCGGCACACGGCGCGAGGGCGTTGGCTGCTCGCCCGTTAACAGCGGTATGTTTGCCACCCTGCTGCAGCGCGGCGACGTTAAGACGGTTATCTGCGGGCACGACCACATAAACGATTACGAGGGCACTTACCTCGGCATAAAGCTCACCTATGACGGCGGCATTTCTTATGACTGCTACTGTGACGAAGATATTCGCGGCGGCAGAATAATAGATGTTGATGAGAACGACCCGTGGAACATTAAAACCTATATGGTGCGCGCCGCCGACTGTGTTGAAAATTACCCCGGTGAAGAAATGAGGTGTGCGAAAAATGAATGAGTACACACTCCGCTTTGTTGAATGCGACTTGGAATTTGACAGACTTCCGTTTAATGAGTTAAAATCTTACCACTGGGAAGCGGAAAAGCCGTACCGCCCGCGCACATACTGCAAAATGGCAATAGTGAACGGTGTGCTCACCGCCCGCCTTTTATGCTTTGAAGCCGAGCCGCGCGCAGTGTATACTGAGCGCGACGAGCCGGCATATAAGGACAGCTGCCTTGAATTTTTCGCTGCACCCGTAAAAGGCAGAGAGGAATATATCAATATAGAATCGACCTCGAACGGCACATTCCTTTGTGAATTCGGCAATGGCAAAACCGACAGACGGTTTATTAAGGAACTTACAAAATTCGCACCGCGTGTTAAGCCGTTTAAGGACTGCATAGGCGAAATGTGCTGGGGCGTTACCGTAACCGTGCCGAACAGAC
>JAZUJG010000405.1:0-3178 GCA_045642645.1 Acutalibacteraceae bacterium
AGACTCAATAATATCGAGCGGTTGTTCGTCTATTGTAACCTTGCCGCTTTCCACACGCGCCATATCGAGCACATCGTTTATAAGCGAAAGCAGATGTGTACCGGATTTTTCAACATTTTCAAGGCAGTTTTCGGCTTTTTCGGAATCGTCGATATGTTTCTTCGCCATTGATGTGTAGCCGATTATGGCGTTCATCGGCGTACGGATATCGTGGCTCATATTGAACAGGAACGAGGTCTTCTGACGGTTGGCGTAATCGGCGGCTTCGCGCGCGGTCTGCAATTCAAGCTCGCGCTGCTTCGCTCTTTCGCAGTTGGCAATACCCATAACGACATTGCCCTGCTCCTCCTGAAATGCGAAATTGAACCTGGACCCAATTCTCTTATCTTTTTCGCGAAGCTGGATATCAATATACGGTGACTGACCGTTCTGCATCTGCGCCATAAGCGGCTCGCGCCTTGCCATAGCTATAAAGTTATCTATTTCATCCTCGGGTATTACGATGTGCATAATCGCATCAAAGGTATGCGGGCTTATGGAGCCGTCGGCGCCCACAAGGTTTGCGAACTGCTTGAAAATACCGCCGATTTTATAGACCTTCATCTCGTTCGTTTCGTTATCTATGTAGCAAACGAAATCGTGCTTTGATGAAAGTATTGAAATAATTTCGTAGCTGCGGTATTCATCCTTTGTATCGTCGTGGGATTTTTCGTAAACCTTGAAATACAGAATAATGGCTGCGGATATAATCGAGCCGAAGTACGTAAACGGCAGTCCGGGCGGCATGAGCATCTGTATTGTGTTGAACGCAAGTGACGGAACAATATAGAATATCTGCCACATATACTTTCTTTTAAGGAATTTATCGGAGGTTTTGATGCTCGCAACAAGCGACAGCAGGCAGCCCCATAAGCCGTAAATATAAGTGATACCCGGATGCAGCAGCTGCACGGGTCCTCTGAAATATTCGCCGTTCTCATCGAAACCGAATATAAGACCTGTCCATACGGATGTGAGCGATACAATACTTATTATTATTGTAACCGCAAGCGCAAAGATATAAACCGCACGCGAGGGTTTGAATTTTTGCGGCAGAGCTTTGACTATGTAGTTAAACCACAAAAGCCCTATGTAAGTGGTGGCAAAAAAGTAAATCGAGTTACTTACCTTGCTCAAAAACAGATATTGCTCTTTGCCGTTTATGAACGGCCACACCGAGTCAAAAAGGCACGAGCAAACAAGTATTATGAGTATAGCGGAAAGTGGGTCAAACTTATTCATGGGTTTGACCTTTTTATTTGCTATAAAAAGTCCTATGAGCAGAGCCGTACACATCAACAAAGACTCCACATAAATTGCCAGCGAGTTCATAAAACGCCCTCCTGATATTTTTTTAACAAACCTACCGCAAAAAACGGCTGCCGTAAAAAACAGCAGCCGAAAAAAGCACATTACGTGCGCATTGTAAAATAATTGGTATTGTAAAAATACATCGTCATAATTACAGCTCCTTTTGCTTCGATAAACGAAACACATTAACACCATTATACCCGATATATTTTTTTATTCAATATCAATAGTTGTTAAAAATTTGTTCATTTGTTTATTTATTTTACACAATTACCCATATCTGTTGTAGAAAACTTTTATGTAAAATTCAAAAAACGACACCGGCGGGTCTGCGCTTTTTTACCTCTTTACTCTTGCATTGCCGTTCCAGATACTCCATATCTGTTCCTCATCGGCAGGCTGCGCATAGTCCGTAAGGAATGTGGTGGCGAGTGCGCCGGAAGCCCAGCCGAACTGAATCTGCTTCTCTGCAGACCAACCTTTGAGAACTGCATAAAGGAGACCGCCCACAAAGCCGTCGCCGCCGCCGATTCTGTCAAGCACGGTGATTTCGCGCGGCTCTACTACCTGCCACTCATCGCCCGAAAGCATAATGGCGCCCCAGAGGTGGCAGTTTACGCTCTTGACCTGGCGCAGCGTGGTGGCGAATACCGATGTATCGGGAAATTCCTTTTTAACGCGTGTAATCATCTCTTTGAACGAGTCGATTTTTGAAGCGAGGTCTTTGCCTCCCGCTTCGGGGCCTTTTATGCCGAGTGCAAGCTGGAAATCCTCCTCGTTGCCGACAAGGATATCCGCAACGGAAGCGATTTCGGTGAAAATCTCACGAAGCTCCTGCTCCCTGCCCTCCCAGAAAGTAGCGCGGTAGTTAAGGTCAAATGAAATGACCGTGCCGTATTTCTTGGCGGCTCTTGCAAGCTCAAGGCAGAAAATGCTCGTTTCGTGCGAAAGTGCGCAGACAAGACCGCTCATATGAAGCACCTGCACACCCTCTGTGCCGAAAATGCGTTCAAGGTCAAAATCCTTTATATTAAGTGTTCTGCCGACCTCGCCCGCTCTGTCGTTATGAACGCGCGGGCCTCTTGAGCCGTAGCCGCTGTCGGCAATATTGAACTGGTGGCGGTAACCCCAGGGACCGCCCTGCGGAACATCCTTACCCTCGAATTCCATATTTCTTGAACGCAGGTCGGATTTTATAAACTGCGCTATGGGGCTGCCCTCAACGAATGTGGTAAGCACCTTAACGGGCAGACCGAGGTATGATGAAATGCTCGCAACATTGGTTTCGGCGGAGGTCGCCTGCATAAAGAACATATTTGAAGCCGCAACGGGCTGACCGCTCTGCGGGCATATACGAACGCCCATACTTGTGGGCACTACAAGTGCATATTTGCAATTTTCTTTTAACTGTTTCATATCAATACTCCTTATGCATTATACTGTGTGGCTGCGGTGTCGCCGCCTTCGCCCGTCCAGTTGGTGTGGAAGAATTTGCCGCGCTCGCAGTCAACTCTTTCGTATGTGTGCGCGCCGAAATAGTCGCGCTGTGCCTGAAGAAGATTTGCGGGAAGTCTGTCGCAGCGGTAGCCGTCAAAATATGAAAGCGCGCTCGTCATAGCAGGTGCGGGAATGCCGCAGCTTATAGCCGCCGCGCAGACTCTGCGCCAGCCTGCCGATGCTTTCTGCACCTTTTCGGCAAAGAACGGGTCAAGCAGCAGATTTGAAAGCTCGGGGTTTCTGTCGAAAGCCTCTTTTATCTTGCCGAGGAACACGCTTCTTATAATGCAGCCGCCGCGCCACATAAGAGCGATGCCGCCGTAGTTGAGAT
>JAZUJG010000406.1:0-18090 GCA_045642645.1 Acutalibacteraceae bacterium
AAGAACTTGCCGCGGTCGAATACCGCAACAGTGCAGATCTGCGTACCGAGCTTTTGGGCGACAAGGCGGCAGATATCAAATCGTTTGTAAACTACTCGGCAGACGATACCGAAACCGCACTCACCGAGCTTGACCACACAGAGCCCGTATATTTCCACGCAATCGCAAACGATTCGAAATACTACGGCAAAACCCTTTACATAACCTATGTGACACAGTTCGGTTACAGAGAAAGCCATTATGCCGAATTTAACGAGGGCGACAACCACATCACCCTTAAATATCCGAGCACGGGCTACTCAAATTACACCGTTGAATTCTCGCTTGAGGATGAAAACGGCACCGTACTGACCACACAGAAAATTTCATTCTGATTTAAAATTCAAAAGAACCGCATGGATTGAAAATCCACGCGGTTCTTTTTTCGATTTGCGGCTTTGCCGCCCTCAATCATTCATCAGTTTGTTGTATCGGGAATGGTGCCGTCGGAAACATCGGGTGTCATTTCCGATATTTTTTCGGAAATCTTTTCGGAAACATCCGTCATCATTTCGGAAACATCACTCATCATCTCCGACGATTTTTCGGAAATTATATCGGTGGAACCTGTATTTTCCGTAACCGTACCGTTATTTTTTTCGCCGCAGGCACCGAAGGTAAGCAGCGCACATATAACAAGCACCGCGGCAGAAGCCGCACCTATACGCTTTTTCATATATTCACGACCTTTCATTTGTCATTGGTATTATTTTGCCGCCGAAACGCCGTATTATACATCAGCGCGTAAGAACGCCGCCGTCGGTGTATAAAAGTATGAGTATTTCGCGTTCGGCAGCGCTTACAGGGTCAATATACACAAGCAGCTCCGTACCGTCGGCGGTTTTGCAGCGATATTCGTACACAAATATTTCCGTTTCGTATTTTGTGGGAATAAATGCAAGCTTATAACCCGTAACCGTAAGCGTGGGTTTTATAAACCTTGCCGCTTCCTCGGGCGAATATTCGGGTACGGTTTCAATCACGCGTTCGCGGTGATTCATAAGGTAGCCCGTAGCATCAAAAGTCACTATTTCGCCGTTATCGAGCGCCACGCCGACCTTTATCAAATCCGTATAATAGGTTATACCGTCCTCATAAAACGCAAAGTTCACCGTACACACACCGTCATTTACGGCATAGTAACTGTCTATTACATTCTCATAGCCGATACTGTTCAGAAATTTAGTGGCTATTTCAACGGCATTTTCGGGTTTAAGGCGTGTTTCGCCTATAAATCTTGATGAAATCATATAATTCACTATGCCGCCCTTCTGCGTTATGCTGACGGTCTTTTCGGTATTATAGAATGAAAATGTGTCAATTCCGCTTTGGGTTTCACCAAGGAAGAACAAGGTGTTCTCACCCGTCTGCAGGAATTCGGCGCATTCCTTTTTCGCATCCTCCTGCGAAATTTCGGGAAACAGTTCAAGCACATGGGATTCACCCGTACCGATATGGTCCGAAAACGGACCGTCATATATCAAAGTGGGGCTGTCCTTTACGGTCTGGCTCACATCGGTTATTTCATCGCCCAAATATGCATTCCCGGTGCCCGCATCCGAAAGCGTGGTACGTACCTCATCGAAATCGAGCGTACCGTCGGCATTGCTCTGCAGTATCCTGTTCACACCGCTGCTGATTTCGGCGGCGCTTTTGCCGAGTCTTTCCACAGCGGCGTTTTCATCAACCGTAAGCGCTTCACCCGATGCCACCTTTTTATTCAGCGCGACCGTATACTCCCCTACCTGTGACAGAAATTTATACAGTCCCGAAGCATCGCCGCCGCTGCCCGTAAGCTGCGCAAGACTCGTTTTGGCGGCGGTACTTGAGCGACACACCTGCGATGAAATATCGGCAAGCATCGGCGCGGTGGAAACATAGCGGCATTTTTCAAGATTTACGGCGATATCGCCGAGGTAAGTGCCGAGCTGCGCCAGTGCGCGTTCATTGGCGGCGTTCTGCTGCCGCTTTAACCGTGCAATGCCGAAAGCATTGACCGCACTCCACGCAGTAAGCGCAGCAACCCCCACCGCGAGGTAGCTTATTATGCGTATTTTCGTTCTTTTTTTCATTATTTTAAAGTCCCCCTCGGTTTTTTAACATTATTTGTATGAGTTAATAAAATATTCAAGAAAAATCCTTTAAAAATTAACATAAAAGCATTTACAAATCGCACTTATATATTGTATAATAAACTGATTAATTTTGTACATTGCGGAGGCACAATCTTGAACGCATATTTTGACAACAGCGCCACAACCAAACCTTGCGATTCAGCGGTAAAAGCAGCCGAATACGCCATTACCGAATGTTGGGGCAATCCGTCATCGCTCCACTACAAAGGCGGCGAGGCGGCAAAGCTTTTAAAGAAAGCGCGCAGGCAGGTCGCTTCCCTTACAGGCTGCACGGATGAGCAGCTGTTCTTCACATCCTCCGGCACCACCGCCAACAACACCGCAATTTTCGGCGTGTATGAAAAATTAAAGAAGCAGGGCAACCGCGTAGTTACCACCGCGATAGAACACCCCAGCATACTCGAAGCTATGCGCCGCCTCGAAGAACGCGGCGTTGAGGTTATCAAAATAAATCCCGACAAAAACGGCAAAATTGACGAAAATGATTTTATTAACGCTATCAACGAAAAAACAATTCTTGTTTCGTGTATGGCGGTCAATAACGAGGTTGGTTCCGTACTGCCCGTAAAGAGCATTCGCGCCGCCACAAAACGCGCGGGCGCTCCGGCGGTAATACACACCGACTGTGTGCAGGCATTCGGCAAAACCGATGTTTCCTTAAAAGCGCTTGATGCCGACATCATCACCGTAAGCGGTCATAAGATCCACGCTTTAAAGGGCGTGGGCGCAATAGTACTTAAGCAGAAAGGCATCATTAAGCCCTATGTGCTCGGCGGCGGTCAGGAGCAAAGCATCTACTCCGGCACCGAAGCACTCCCGAATATAGCATCATTCGGCGCCGCCGCAGAAGAAGCGCGCAATATAAAAGCCAATTCAGAAGCGGTCGCGGCTCTCAAAAAACAATTTCTTGACGGTATAAGCGGCATTCCCTGCGTAACAGTCAATTCACCCGAAAGCGCAATTCCGTATATAGCCAATATCTCGATACTCGGTCTGCCGAGCCAGCCGATAGTAAACTATATGAGCGAAAAAGGCATCTGCATTTCGGCAGGCTCCGCCTGCAAGCTCGGGCACCGCAGTCCTGTGCTTACCGCTATGGGGCTTTCGTCCGAAATTATAGACAGCGCGGTAAGAATCAGTTTCTCGCGCTTCAACACGCCCGAGGAAGTAACAGCACTTACCGACTGCGTTAAAGAAATCGCCGCAAAGTACGGCAAAAAGTAAAGGATAAATTATGAAAGAAATCATTCTTGTAAAAGACGGCGAAATCGCTTTAAAGGGGCTCAATCGCTGCACATTTGAGGATATGCTCGTTAAGAATATCCGCAGGCGCATAAAAAAATTCGGCGAATTTGAACTCAAAAAATCTCAATCCACCATAAATGTAATCCCGCTTAACGAGGATGCCGACCTTGATGCCGCCGAGGATGAAATCTCGCGCGTGTTCGGCATCGCAGGTTATTCGCGTGCCGCAGTTGCCCCCAAGGATATGGACGAAATCTGCAGAATAGCGCCTGAATACCTTAAAGACCAACTCCTTGAAGCCAAAACATTCAAGGTCAATGCCAAAAGAAGCGACAAAAAATTCCCGCTTACCTCCCCCGAAATTTCAATGAAGCTCGGCGAGGTGCTGCTCGATGCTTTCCCGCACCTAACTGTCGACGTACACGAGCCGGATATCACCGTTACCGTTGAAATACGCGACGATGCGTTCATAAGAGGCAATCAGCAAAAAGGCGCGGGCGGTATGCCGGCAGGTTCATCCGGCAGAGGGCTGCTGCTTATTTCCGGCGGTATAGACAGCCCCGTTGCAGGCTATATGATGGCAAAGCGCGGCATAGAGCTTGTGGGCATACACTTTGCTTCACCCCCTTATACCTCGCAGATGGCTGAGGATAAGGTTCATGACCTGCTCGCAAAGGTAGCGCGTTACAGCGGCAGAATTTACCTGCACACCGTACCCTTTACCGAGATACAGGAAACAATACGCGAAAACTGTCCCGAGGAATTTTTCACGATTATTATGCGTCGCTTCATGGTGCGTATAGCCAATATGCTTTGCAGGCACACCGACTGCCACGCTCTTATTACCGGTGAAAGTGTGGCGCAGGTCGCAAGTCAGACAATGCTCGCCATAGGCTGTACCGATGCGGTTGCGGATTTTCCGGTTTTCCGCCCCTGCATAGGTATGGATAAAAACGAAATCATAGTTATTTCCCGTAAAATAGAAACATTCGATATTTCAATTCAGCCGTTTGAGGACTGCTGTACGGTATTCACCCCAAGGCACCCCAAGACCAAACCGCAGCTAAAAGAAATCGAAGAAGCCGAAAAAGCGCTCGATATTGAAACACTCTGCCAACGCGCTTATGACGGCATTAAGCTTTTGACAATCACAAGCGAGGGCGTTACAGATGAATGAATCCGAGCTTATAGCCCTTGCCGAAAGTGTGACCGCCAAAATCAAGCAGCGCGGGCTCACCCTCGCGGTCGCGGAAAGCTGCACAGGCGGCTGGCTGAGTAAAATCATTACCGAAGTCAGCGGTGTTTCCGCTATTTACAAAGGCGGTGTCTGCACCTACGCTAACGAAATAAAAAGCGCCGTTCTCGGCGTTAAGGAAGAAACGCTCAAAGCTTACGGAGCAGTAAGCGAGCAGACCGCACGGCAGATGTCCGAGGGCGTGTGCCGCGCCATGAACACCGATGTCGGCGCAGGCATCACCGGCATTGCAGGGCCGCTTTCCGACAATACCGAAAAGCCCGTTGGGCTTATATATGTTTCCGTCACGGTATGCGGCAAAACAACCGTCAAAGAACTGCGCAACAGCTTTGACGGCGATGTAAGAACACTCAACAGATATTCAGCCGTGAAAACGGCGCTTGAATTACTTGGTGATTTATTATGAAAAAACGCGAAAAAGTCGCAGAATCCCAATATGTTTATTTCAATAAATCCGAAGAAACGGTCATACGCGAAAATACCGAGCTGAAGCAGGAAATCGAAAAGAAAATCAAAAAATCACGCCAAAAGAAAATAATTCTTACCGCGGTTTATTTCGTTTCGGCATTCGCCATACTGCTTTCGGGCTCATTCCTTGCAAAGCGCGGCATTGAGCGTTTCCTCGTTTTACGCAACGAAACAAAATCGAACACCGAGCGTGCTCTGCCGCAAAATATCAGTTCACTCAATGACGATGCGGAAAAATGGGCGTACATTTACGAAACGCATCCCGAGCTTATGGATTTTAAATTTCCGGCAGGCATTCTCCCCGACTACGCACTCTACTATGCCGAAAATCAGCAGACAATCGGCTACATCCGCCTCAAAGGCACACAAATAGATTACCCCGTGGTTCAGGCTGAAAACAACAAATACTACCTCAACCACGACTTTTACGGCAAAACCACAAGTTACGGCTCCATATACGCTTCGTGTGTTGACGATTTTCAGCCGCTTGACCGAAACACTCTGCTTTACGGTCACAATATGTATGACGGCTCACGCTTTGCGGTGCTTATGAACTACAAAAACCTCGATTATTACCGCGAGCACCCCGTAATTGAATTTGACACGCTGTTTGAAAAACACAAGTGGAAAATAGCCGCCGTGTATGTTACAAACGGCAGCGTAGACAGCGACAACGGCTATTTCTTCGACTTCACCTTTGACAACTGCTCCGACACCTGTTTTGACCAGTATATTGAGGAATTGTCAAAGCGCTCGCTTTACGATACGGGTATTGACATTCAGCGCTCAGACACGATTCTCACGCTTTGTACCTGCAGCTATGAATTCGACGATGCCAGACTTGTGGTAGTCGCAAGAATGCTGCGCGACGGCGAAAGCGAGAAAATAAACAAAGCCGATTCCGCATATAAAATGACGGCGGTCAAGTACCCCTCATCTTATTACGACAATCCGCGCAAAAACCCCTATAAAGACGATCCCAAATGGTATCTGTATTGATTTGTTTAAATATTTGTGAGGTGTAACAATGATTATCAAAGCATTTTCATTTGAACAGAACAGCTACAAAAACGCCAACACCAAGCGTGCCGTTGCCGATGAACTCAGCGAAGCCGGCGTATATTTTGAAAGCTACTCCGAAGCCGGCGCGCTTTTTACCGATATAAGCACCGCCCTCAACGAAGCCGATGCTCTGCTTATAGGCGTTGATGTTTCCATGTTCCTTAAATTCAAGCCCGTACTTATCAAGGCTTTCGGTTTTGCCCCCGCTTACAGCGAAAAAATCGACGAGGCTATCGGCAGCGCCGTTACCGATGAAAAGGTACGCAAGGCACATACACTTGTGCCGAATGAGTCCACCGAGCTTATTTCCGCAGACGGTCTTTACAGCGGCTTTTTCGTTCGCTCGGGCGACCAGTACATTGTTGTGTTCCCGTTGAGCGACGAAATCGTACCCGGTATTCTCACCGAGTCAATGCTCCCGTTCTTTAAGAGCGAGGAAAACACTCTCAACGAGTTTGAGGATATTATTTCCACCGAAAAGGCTTCGCCCAAGGCAAACACCATTGTTGCAAAGCTCGTTAAAAACGATTTGCGCCTCGCCATCCCCTCCACTCCCGCCGCAAGACTTCTTAAAAACGATATTCAGAAATGCAGAAACTTTGAAAACAATGTGTTCTTCACTCCGTTCGTTAATGACGACGGCGTAAGTGACGCAAAGGAATACGCCGCACAGCTTGCAAAGGGCGCTATGGATTTAAGAAGCACGGATATCGGCGCAACCGTTTCCAACATCTTCCGCGAGAAAAAGGGCGACAAGGTTATGAGCTACTACGCCTTTATAAGCGTTGCCGTTGAAGATAAAATCGTGGTCAAAAAGCTCTTTGCCGATGCCAATGAAAAGGTTGAAAACCTCGTAACCGAAGCCACCAACGAATTGTACGCCATGATAGATAAATATCTTGACGAAATAGTTTCCAAAATGAATATGACCGATGAAGAAAGGGAAAAATACGAAAAATCCCTTATCGAAGCCGAAATCAAGGCAGGCACACGCCCCGTTGCCTCAATCGGCAAAAAAGGCACTATCGCAATAATCATAGCCATAATTATTGCAGTCGCAGCCTGCATAGTGCTCGGCTTCAAGTTCGGCAACTACTTTGTAAAACCCGATGACGAGGAAGTTTCCCAGTCATTACAGACCGCTTCCGGCGTTTATACTCCCGCCGAAACACAGTCCGTAACATCTACCGATGTTATGCCCTCCGGTCTTGCGGATTTACTTTCCGCCCCGTCATCGACCTCAATATTCGATGTTAACCCCACAGCGCCCACCAATCCCGTAACGGGCAACGGCGGCGGAGTTTCCGTAAACTATGACACGGGCGATGACAGACCGCAGCAACCTGCAACACAGCCCACTACACCGCCCACGACCAAGCCTACCACGCGGCCTACCGAAGCTCCCACAAAGCCGACCGAAGCTCCCACAAAGCCCACTGAGGCTCCCACTCAGGCTCCTACCGAGGCACCCACAGAAGCTCCAACTCAGGCAACGGAAGCTCCCGAAACAAACAACGAGCCCGTTTCGGAAAATACGGCAGATTAACTTTTGAGTAAATAAGGGGTAAAAAACATGGCAATTCTCGTAACCGGCGGAGCAGGGTACATTGGCTCTCATACGGTAGTTGAACTTTTGAACAGCGGCAGGAATGTTGTTATAATTGATAATTTTTACAACAGCTGCCCCGTTGTGCTTGACAGAATAAAAGAACTTTCCGGCAAGGATGTCACCTTTGAAAAATGTGACATCCGTGACCGCGGCGGACTCGACAAGGTTTTTGAAAAATACGATATTGATGCGGTAATACATTTTGCCGGACTCAAGGCAGTCGGTGAATCGTGCCAAAAGCCGCTTCTGTATTACGAAAACAACATAGGCGGCACCGTTACACTTTGCGAAGCTATGGCGGCACACGGCTGCAAAACAATGGTTTTCAGCTCCTCTGCCACGGTTTACGGCGAGAACAATGTTTCGCCCTTGAACGAAACAATGAAAACCGGCGGCACCACAAACCCGTACGGCACTACCAAATATTTTATTGAACAGATACTTACCGATGTAGCAAAATCAGACCCTGAATGGAGCATCTGCCTTTTAAGGTACTTCAACCCCATCGGCGCTCACGAAAGCGGCAGAATCGGCGAAAGCCCCAACGGTATTCCAAATAACCTTATGCCATACATCACGCAGGTCGCAGAGGGCAAGCGCGAATATCTCAATGTTTACGGTGACGATTACGACACCCCGGACGGAACAGGCGTGCGCGATTACATACACGTTGTTGACCTTGCAAAAGGTCACCTCAAGGCGCTCGATAAAATCTGCGGCGCTCACGGCGTCGAGGTTTACAATCTTGGTACAGGCAACGGTTACAGCGTACTTGATGTTGTAAAGGCTTTTGAAAAGGCTTCGGGCGTTAAGGTGCCCTACAAAATCGCACCGCGCCGCCCCGGCGACCTTGCCACCTGCTACTCCGACCCCTCCAAGGCGGAGCGCGAGCTCGGCTGGAAAGCCGAAAAAGGAATCAATGAAATGTGCGCCGATTCTTACCGCTGGCAGCACAACAACCCCAACGGTTACGAGGACTGATAGTTTTGCAATTCGTTCCATTCAACTCACGGGACAAACGACATAAATCCGTTTTCGGTAGCATAGCCGCAGGCTCGTCCTTGCGGCTTTGTGTTCTTATGCCGCGCAGTTTTTCGTGCAGCGGGGTTAAACTCGTTATACACGCCGACGGCGAAGCCGAAGAATACCGCGATATGTACTGGTGCGGTATGAACGGCGAAAGTGAGGAATGGTGGGACATTACCTTCACACCCGAAAAAGCAGGTTTGTATTTTTACAGATTTTCATACCAAACGCCATTCGGCAGCGGCAATATATTTCTGCGTTCGGGCGGCTGCGGCGAATTTGCGCCCGAGGGCGGCGAATGGCAGCTTACCGTTTATGACAGCAGCTACAAAACGCCCGAATGGGTAAAGGGCGGTATAATGTACCAGATTTTCCCCGACCGCTTCAATATAGGCAAAGTCGATATTAAAGACATACCGAAAGACAGAGTGCTTCACGAAAGCACCGATGAACTGCCCGTATGGCAGCCCGACAAAAACGACAAAATAAAAAACAACGATTATTTCGGCGGCAACCTTAACGGAATTAAAGAAAAGCTCGATTATATACAGTCACTCGGTGTGAATATGGTGTACCTCAACCCCATTTTCGAGGCACACGAAAATCACCGCTACAACACCGCCGATTACAGTCGCATAGATTCCCTGCTCGGCACAGAAAAGGATTTTAAGGCGCTCTGCCGCGAAGCGAAAAAACGCGGCATCGGCATTATTCTTGACGGTGTTTTCAGCCACACCGGAGCGGACAGCGTATATTTTAACAAATATGGCCGTTACGGCAGCGGCGGCGCATTTAACGATGAAAATTCGCCGTACCGCCAATGGTATACATTTAATAATGACGGCACTTACGAAAGCTGGTGGGGCATCGACACCCTGCCCGAAACCGACGAAAACAACGAAAGCTACACCGAATTTATTGCAGGTAAAGACGGCATTATAAAAAAATGGCTCAAAGCCGGCGCAAGCGGTTTTCGGCTCGATGTCGCCGACGAACTGCCCGATGAATTTCTCGACAATGTGCGAAGCTGCATAAAGGACTTCTCCCCCGACGCTTTTCTGATAGGCGAAGTGTGGGAGGATGCCACCAACAAAGTCAGTCACGGCGGCAGGCGGCGTTACCTTCTGGGCGACCAGCTCGACAGTGTTATGAACTACCCGTTCGCCTGCGCCATACTCGCATTCGTGCGCTACGGCGTTGCCGAAAGATTTATGGAAGCTGTTGTAACGGTATGCGAAAACTACCCGAAGCCCGCACTCGACTGCCTTATGAACCACATTGGCACGCACGATACGGCGCGCATTCTTTCGCGCATTGCGGATTACGAAATAGAAGACAAGCCGCGCAGAACAGTTGCAAAGCATACCGTTGCGGCGGAGGATTTGCCGCGTGCGTGCGACCTATTGAAAACCGCATCGGTGCTCCAGTACACGCTCCCGGGATTTCCGTCGCTTTACTACGGCGATGAAGCCGGTATGACGGGCGGCGGCGACCCGTTCAACCGCGGATTTTTCCCGTGGGGAAAGGAAAATGCCGACCTTACCGCACATTACAAAAAGCTCGGCGTGATACGGCGCTCACTCACCTGCCTTGCGGACGGTAGTTTCAGACCGTATTCCGCAATGCTTTCGTGCGTGGCATATATACGCGAAAATGAAAAAGAAAAGATTTTCGTTATAGCAAACCGCAACGAACATTCCATTGAATACAATCTGCCCGAAGAATTTTTCGGCGGATATGAAATGCTTACGGGAACGGCAGTAAGCACATCGGTATGTGTTCCGGCACTCGGCTCGGCAATAATTCACCTTGCTGTCTGATTTATTAAAGTATTTTTTCGGGATTGGCAGCAACCCCACGGGAGGAAAATATGAATACTCAGCCTTATCTTGAAAGCAAAAAAATTTCACGCCTTGTGTTTGTGGCGTGCTTTGCAGCCTATGCGGCATCCTATGTCGGCAGAATAAACTACTCTGCCGCGCTGCCCGCAATTATCGGCTCGGGGCTTTTCACAAAATCGCAGGCAGGCATTATCGGCTCCGCATTCTTTTTTGTTTACGGCGCTTTTCAGATTATTAACGGCATCCTCGGCGACAGGCTTTCACCGTTTAAAATGGTTATATTCGGCACAGGCGTTTCCACTCTCGCCAATATCCTTATGACATTCTGCACTTCAAATATCGCAATGGCTTTTGTATGGGGCTTCAACGGCTTTGCGCTCTCGTTTCTGTGGGCGGCAATTCTCAAAATCCTTGCAAACCTCATAAACGACGATTTGCGCGACAAGGCATGCCTTAATATATGTGCAACGCTCCCCGTAGGCACAATACTCGCCTACCTGCTCGCCTCGCTTTCAATAAAATTCTTCGACTGGAAATTCGTATTTTACATTCCCGCTATAATTCTTGCAGTTGTGTGCATATTTTTTACGGTTACATACCGCAAGGCGAAAGCGCACATAACAATGCGCACCGTTGAAATAAAAACCGCTATGCCTGAAGTAAAGGCGAGCAGCTCCGTAAAGCTTCTGCCTCTGCTTGCGGCGGCAGGCATATTTCTCCTGCTGCCCGCCGATGTAATTCACGGCGCAATCAAAGAAGGTATCACCACCTGGGTACCCACAATGATTACCGAGGTTTACGAAACAGAGCCGTCATTCTCGGTATTTCTTTCAATAGTTCTGCCCATATTCAATATTACGGGCGTTTACATAATCACACCCATTTACAAAAAAACTTTCAAAGAAAACGAAATAAAGACTGCGTGGGTCATTCTGCTTTTCGCACTCATTCCCCTGTGCGCACTCATATTCCTTAAAAAACTCCCCGTTGTGTTAAGCGTTGCGCTGCTCGCAATAATCACCACCGCAATGCATACATATAACTATATGATAATCACGCTCGTTCCCCTGCGCTTTTCATCGCAGGGCAAAACCGCTACCGTTACCGGCATTATGAACGCCACCGCCTATGTGGGCTGTGCGCTCGCCTCCTACGGCTTCGGCGTTATTTCCGATAAAATCGGCTGGACGGGCAGCATAATAGTGTGGATTGCACTCGATGCGGCGGCAATGCTCGTTACGCTTATAGCCACTCGCGGTTGGACCAAATATAAAAACAGCCTCAACAAAACAGAGGAGACTGCAAGGGTATGAATGTTTTTGACTTTGACAACACCATTTATGACGGCGAAAGCGCAATAGACTTTTTCAAATTCTATTTAAAGCGCGACCCTTCGCTTATTAAATACGCGCCGTCGCTGATGCTCGCCATCATCAAATACAAAGCGGGCAAAATCTCGATTGAGGAAGCGCTCAACAAGTACGGCTCCAAGGTCACGGATTACTATGTAAAAAACGGCGGAATAGGCAACGATGCCGAAATATTCTGGGATGAGCACCAAAAGAATATAAAGCCGCTTTACAATGAACTGCGAAGTGATGATGACCTTGTCATTTCCTGTTCGCCTGAATTTTCGCTGAGTGTAATTTGCAGGCGGCTCGGCATTAAGGCATATATCGGCACCGCGCTCGATGAAAAGACCGGCGTTATTACAAGACTCTGTTTTCGGGAAAATAAGGTTAAGGCGTTCCGCGATATTTACGGCGATGCCGAAATCGAAAATTTTTACACCGACTCCATGAACGACAAACCGCTTATGGATATAAGTAAAAATGTTTATCTCGTCAGCGGCAGCAAAATCAAAAAAATAAAATAATATAACACCTCCGAAGCGCATATTATGTTTCGGAGGTGTTTATTATGACAGACGATAAAACAAAGGTACTCATACCACACAACTGTATTCTTGAGGACAGGCGCAGACTTTCGGTTTCGGGCGTAAATGATGTAGGCAATTTCGACGAAGAAACAATAACCGCCACCACCGAATACGGCGAAATGACAGTGCGCGGACAGAAACTGCACATTACCAAGCTCTCGCTTGAAGCGGGTGAATTAAGTATTGAAGGAACGGTGGATTCCATAACCTACACAGATACCGCACCAAAAACACAAAGCTTCTTTGCAAAGGTATTCCGCTGATGTACACCGTTGCGCAAAGTGAGCAGTTAAAGATTTTCGCCGCCGCGCTCGGCGCAGGATTTCTGCTCGGCGCGGTTTACGATTTTTTCAGAATTCTGCGGCTTTCGCTTTCACGCGGGAAAGTATGCACGGTTATATTCGATATTCTGTATTTTCTGATTTTCGGCTGCGGCACATACACATTTGCTCTCGCGGCAAACAAGGGTGAAATACGCTGGTACATTATATTCGGCGAACTCGCGGGCGCGGCGGTGTGGTATTTGTCGTTCGCGCCGTTTTCGCACAAGCTCACAAACATATTTGTAAACGCTTTAAAGCGATTATATTCCCATATTCTTGCTCCGTTCAGAGCGTTAAAACGCTCTGTAATTTCACTTTTGCCAAAATTAGACAAAAAACGCAAAAAAACAGTAAAAAAGTCTGAAAAAATAAGAAAAAAACTCTTGCCAAAACTGCAAATATATGTATATAATTTAATTTGTATATTGATTGGGAAAAGTACTTTTTCAGAGAAAGGCGGTAGTGGGGTTGGCAAGCAAAAAGAAAAAGAACGCTAAGCGTATGGCACCGGTAAATGTCGTTGCAATCGTTCTTTGTGCCGCAATGCTGGTGTATTTTGCATATTCGTTCATCACAATCAGGTCGGATATTAAATCACAGCAGGCACAGCTTGATGCTTTACAGGCTCAGTACGAGCAGCGCCTTGCCGAAAACGAAGCTTTGCAAAAAGCCATAGATGCAGGCGATGAAGAAGCACTTGCCGAGCAATATGCCCGTGAAAAAGGTTATATCAAGCAGGACGAACGCGTTTATGTTGATATAACACCGGGTTCGGGGGAGTAAAAAATTCGGGCAGATGCCCGTTATGCAGGGGTAAATATGGCAATAGAAATCGGCGCGATTTTAGAGGGTAAGGTTACAGGTATTACAAACTTCGGTGCATTTATAGAACTGCCCGAAAAAGCTACGGGTATGGTGCACATTTCCGAAGTATCGTCATCTTTTATTAAAGATATTCACGAAAAGCTTACCGAGGGGCAGACCGTTACCGTCAAGGTTATCGACATCAATGAAAAGGGCAAAATCGCTCTTTCCATTAAAAAAGCAATGCCCGAGGAGGAAGAACCGCGCCCGAAGCGCCCCGACCGCCCCAAGAAAGCACAGCCTGCCGTATGGACCGGCACGCAGAAAACCGAATCCGAAAATATGAGCTTTGAGGATATGATGGCTAAATTCAAATCCGTAAGCGATGAAAAAATGAGTGACCTCAAAAAGAATTCCGCATCCAAGCGCGGTGCTTCGATACCGCGCAGAGGCGGCAGCCAGAGAGGACAAAACTAATGATGAACCCGAGCTGTGCTTCGCACAGCTCGGGTTTTTCATTTCTTATCGTCATCCAATACCATTTCGGGGTTATCGAAAATCTCATTGAGCTTTGCAAGGAAGGGTTTCACCTCACCGAAGTCGAGCGCACGGTGGTCAAAGCACACGCACATCGGAAAAATCGTTCTTATCTCGACCTTATCCTCGCCGTTTTCATCCTGCACAACTATGGGGCGCTTCTGCATTGCGCCGAGACCTATTGCGCAAATCTGCGGCGGAATAATCATAAGCATTTCGAGCGAGCCGGGAATATCCCTTGAAAGCGCACCGATATTTGAAACGGTAATTGTCCCCTGCTTTAAGTCCTTATATGTAATTTTATCACTGTCGGGTATGGCTTCATAAGCCTTTTTTGCTGCGCCCTTAAGCAAGGTTATTCTGTGGCGCGGATTTGTCTTGGAGCCGTAAAGGCGCTGAACCGCTCTGAGAACATGGCCTTTTTTCAACTTTTCGATGGTATCGTTGAACGAAACCGAATAGAGCGCTTCGTTAAGATTTGTATTGTCAAGCTTGCGGTTGATTTCCGCAGTATAGTCGGCAATCTCACGCAGCGAGCGGTTGCCCATATCCTTTAAGGTGATGGTCATCATATTCCCGTCCGGCAAAGTCCACGGCACGGAAATATCAATATTATCGAACACCGTGAGCTTGCCGCGCACGAGCTTGCTTTCAAACTGCAAATGCGCATTTATCTGCGGGTCCGCTTTAATTGCAACCGCAATGGCTTTTAATATCACAGTGTTAAGGGTAATTCTTTTCTCGGGAGCGTGGGTTTTGTCGAACTCCTTATAAGCGGCAATAAACTTTGTAACATCCGGCTCAAAAAGGTAGCTGACGTGCGGAATATTCTGCCAGCTTTCAGTCGTCATATTGGCAACTATTTTTCTTTGAATGTCGAAACGCGTTACGTCTTTGATTCCCATAATAAATCCTTTCGTTAATTATTGTAATCGTCGAAATAGCCGACGGCGCCGAGGTCTGCAATAAGCGCTTTGCCTTCTTCGGCGGTAAGCGGTGCTGCGGGGTACGCCGCAGAGCCGGACTCTATACCGAGGTATGTAAGCACATATTTAATTGAACGGATAACGCCGTATTTTATGAGTATTTCAACAACTTTATTGATTTTATACTGTGTCGCCTGTGCGGCGCGAATATCGCCTGCATTAAACTGCTTAAAGAGCTTGCAGTATTCGCCGCACATAAGGTTGTAGGTGGAGCCTATGCCTGCATCCGCCCCCATTGAAAGACCGCATATAAGCATTTCATCCGGTCCGTTAATAACATTAATATCGCCGTTATTAAGTTCTTTGATACGGTGGAGCGAATAAAAATCTGTAAGCGTAAACTTTACGCCTGCAACGCCGTCAATTTTAATAAGGCGCTTCATAAGCGAAACAACATCGCCCGTAAGCAATCCCTGCGCGTATGCTATTACGGGGATTTCCGCCGCATCGGCAAGGCGTTTATAATAATCGACAACTTCGTCTTCGGTATATTTGAAGTAAAAATTCGGCACTACGCTTGAAACGCCGCTGCAGCCGATTTTTTTCGCGTGGCGGGCAAGGTCAAATGCCTCATCGGGCGAAGCGGCGCCCACATGGTTTACCACCAGCCCCCTGCCGTTGTTGGCTTCCATAACCGTTTCGGCAACCGCCTTGCGCTTTTCGGCGGTAAGAACAGGGCCCTCACCCGTAGAGCCGCAGATATAAAATCCTGCCGCGCCCTGCGAATAGTTGCGGTCCATATTCTTAAAAATACTTTCGCGGATGATATTGCCGTTTGCATCAAGCGGAGTGATCATTGCGGGCATAATACCTTTTACGAGAATGTTTGACATCCATACCACCTCATTGAAAATTATAGCAAAAATGTATTTATCTGTCAACGAGTAATGACCAAATCGAACATCGGAGAATATATATGTAATTTTAATAAATATTAAGAGTCCGTAACTTGTAATCCAATAAATGTTGTGTTAGAATGATACGGTATATTTGTATAATCAAGTATGAGGTAAAGTATATGAACATTGTGAACAAAGTGCTCGTAAAACTTCATATAAAAAAGCCGCCGCGCCGCGGCGCACCACCCCTAAGGGAGCTTCCCCAACCCATAAGGGAGGCACTCAATGCGGGCGGACTCGATACATCATCCGTCATTCACTTTTTCAAAAGCGATATGCTTGAATGCGGCAAATACGCCGATGTGTATGTAATGTTTGATGAAAAGGGCGTGTACCTTGCCGAATTTACGGAGGAAGTGCGCCCGCTCAAAAAGAAAAAGAGCAAGAAAAAAATCGAATTCAAGCCCGAGCTTTTAAAGCTCGAATCCATCCCCATTGACGAGGTTGACGAAATTTTTGCCGAGCGCAATCTCGCTACGGGCGAGCTTACTTACAAACATGACAATGAATATTACTCACTCTGCTCATTTTCCATAGGTCTGCTTGAAAAGGCGGACACATTCCGCAAGGTTTACGAAGCGTTTAAGCAGGGCAAGGATTACAGCATTGTTTTAAACTCGCAGAACGGCGGCACCTGCATCAAATGCGGCGCCCCCGTGCCACCGGGTGTCAGACTCTGCCACGACTGTGTTGACAGAAACTCGACCGTTAAAAGACTATTTAACTTTTTCGGTGATGTTAAGGGCAAAATGATTTTCATCATTTTCTCAATTCTCGTAAGCACCGTAATTTCACTTATAATTCCGCAGTACAGCACACAGAAATTGTATGATGATGTACTCAACCCTGGCAATACTCTCGGCTATGATGCACTTTTTAAAGCTCTTGTGAGCGTGGTGCTGACCATGGCGGCGCTCAAAATCTTCAACCAGCTTTTCACTCTGTTTTACCAGTATATACTCGCCGGTATTCTGCCGCACGTCATTTACAGCATCAAGCTTAAAATTTTCAAGGCGATGCAGCGCCTTTCGGTCGGCTTTTACACTCACAAGCAGACGGGCTCGCTTATGGAGCGCGTAACACGCGACTCAAACAATATCTATTGGTTTTTTGTCGATGGTTTCCCCTATGTAATTACAAGCGTTGTAACGGTTACGGGGATTATTGCGCTGATGCTTCGCACAAGTGTAAAGCTCACGCTCGTAATTGTGGCGACAGCGGCGGTAATAGGTATTCTGTACCCCATATTCCACAAAATTTTCAGAAAACTGCACCACAAGGTCTGGGTGCAGAACTCGCGTCTGACTTCAAAGGTGAGCGACAATATCAACGGACACAGAATTATCAAGGCATTTTCCAAAGAGGATGAGGAGCTTGACGCATTCACAAAAATAAGCGACAATCTCCGCGGCGCAGAAATACGCGCAGCCAACACCGAAGCAACTGTATTCCCCTTGCTTTCCATCATCGTTTACATTCTCGGTGCACTTGTGCTCGGCTACGGCGGCGTTTTGAGTGTAAAGTACAATGAGCTCACCGTCGGTGAACTGCTCACATTCGTTATATATCTTCAAATGCTGCAGTCCCCGCTTGAATTTCTTTCGTGGGTATCTAACTGGTGGGCGCGCTGCGTTGACTCCGCACAGCGTGTGTTTGAGATTATGGACACCGAGCCGGATATCAAAGACTGCGAAAACCCCGTAGTGCTTGACGATTTCAAGGGCAGCATTGAGCTTAACGAACTGCAATTCGAATATGAGCCTGCAAGACCCATAATTAAAAATCTTTCGCTCAAGGTCGAAGCAGGTGAAATGCTCGGTATGGTTGGCAAAACCGGCGCGGGCAAAACCACAATCTCCAACCTTATCGCCCGTCTGTACGATCCGAAAGAGGGTTGTGTAAAAATCGACGGCATTGATGTC
>JAZUJG010000407.1:0-1563 GCA_045642645.1 Acutalibacteraceae bacterium
CTTTATTGATTTTATTAAGATAATATGCTATATTCTTTCGGGAGGCTGATGGTATGCTTGACCTTGATATTGAACAGTTCTGGAAAGATGATGAAACGGCACATAAGGATAATTGCTTTTCAAAAGAATCCAAGCAGGTCGCACTCGGCATAAGGATGAGCGGCGAATGTGTGTTCGCAGAGCTCGGTGAGGATGGCGACCCGTGGGGTTATACGCCGCCCGAAAGAATACTTGACCTGAATAAACGCTATAATGAAAAGGCGTTAAAGATAGTCGGCAGAAAGCTTCTGAGTGAAAATCTGCCCGAGCCCGAGGACAGTAAATTCCCCGCATACCGTGAAATAGGTGAGGTGTTCGGCGGGAAATATGTGTTTGACGGCCATACAACATGGCTTGAGGGCAGCATTGACGATGAATTTGCACTTGAAAAGAAGCTCGATGAAATCGATAAAATGGATTTAAGACAATTCATTCTGCCGCCCGATTGGGAAGAAAAAAAGAATTACATTTTTGAAAAGTACGGCAAAAAGCCGCGAGTTTTTGACGATATTCGCGGGCCCGTAACGCTTGCAACATCCGTTTTCGGTACGGAAAATCTTATATATCTTCTTTATGATTCGCCCGACCTTGCCAAAAGGTTTGCTGATACGATTGCAAATGTTGTAATCGGATATTACGATATTTTTCAGGTTGAGTCGGGTAAGCTCGGCAGCGGTGAGGGCGGTTTCAGATTCCGCGACGATAACTGCTCGCTGCTTAATCCCGAGCTGTATGAGCTTTTCGGGTATCCCATACTCAAAAAAATATTTGACCACTGCGCTCCGCGCCCGGAGGATTGGCGTTATCAGCATTCAGATTCCGCTATGGAGCATTTATTGCCCATTTTAGCCCGTTTTAATTTGAGTGCCTGTAATTTCGGACCGACCGTTACTGTGGATAAAATACGCAAATATATGAAAACTACGCGTATTGACGGTGCGCTCGCTCCGTTTACATTTATGAATAACGATGCCGAGAAGATTATAGAGGAGGTCAAGCGCGATTGTGCAGATGCCCGCGTTGATGACATACGCGGTCTTAACCTGAATACCGCCGGCTCTATAAATAACGGCAGCTCACTTGAAAGTATGCGCACAGTCATGGCGGCAATACAAAACTACGGCAGATATTGATCTGCCGCAGTTTTTTTAAAAGTACATATTTTCCATAAACCGTTCATTGAATTTCGGGTTGCCGCCCAAATCAATAACGGTACACCGTTTTGTTATTTTCTGCATTTCTTCAAGGTTGTTGCGTGAAGCTATGCAATTCAGCACACCCTGCAGGCTTGTGTTGCCTGCGGGGGTTATTTTTTTTACATCAATATCGGGCAGTAATCCGCATTTTACGGCACTTTCGGGGTCAATGTAATACCCGAGACCACCTGCGATATAAACCTTATCTATTTCGTTTATGCCGATATTTGCATAGTCGCACAGTATTTCAATACCCGAACATATCGCGCTTTTTGCTAATTGGAATTGGCGTATATCCTTTTGAGTGAAATATATATTTTCGGTTATA
>JAZUJG010000408.1:0-2399 GCA_045642645.1 Acutalibacteraceae bacterium
GATGCCGTGCTCGGCGGTGAATCCTCGGGCGGTTTGACAGTAAGAGGTCACATTCACGGCAAGGATTCGATTTATGCCGCTTCGCTTTTTGCCGAAATGGTGAGCGTGGTCGGCAAAACCCCCTCGGAATTTGTCAGCGAGCTTGAAAAGGAATTCGGCGTGTTCAGGCTTTGCGAAGCAAACCTTGAATTTGCGCCGGAGCGTAAGCCCGCCATTCAGAAGCTTGTGCTCGAGGATAAGCTCCTGCCCGATTTCAGCGAAAAAATCGAAAAGGTCAGCTATATGGACGGCTGTAAGGTGAATTTTGAAAACGGCGATTTCGTGCTTTGCAGATTTTCCGGCACGGAGCCGCTGCTGCGTATTTTTGCCGAAAGCGGCACAAAAGAAAAGGCGAGCGAGTATATTGAAGCATTCAGGAATCTGCTTAATATCTGAAAAATCGCGGCTTGCGCATATATTTGATTGACATTACCCGCATACTTTGCTATTATATATACCAACTATATTGAGAAAGAAATGATATCATTATGAACGATATGCTCAAAAAGGCAAAGGATATTGCCACCTATGTTCCGAGGAACACTGCGTATTTCTTCAATAACCAGTTCCAGACCATCAAGAATGTGAAGCAGGTCGATGATAACATCTTCCTTATGGACTATAAGTTCGATTACGATATTGACGGTCTGCTTGAAACCGGCGTTTCAAATACCGGTGAGCTTGTGGCATACGCCTGCAAGAAGATGACCTTCGGCGCGAAGCTCCTCGGCGCGCAGGACGGCGAGTTCGGCTGCTCGAGCTTCAGCACCTTCAATGCAGAGGGCGACTGCCTTCTCGGCAGAAATTTCGACTATAAGGATGCTCCCTGCTTCTTTTTGTGGACTGCCCCGAAGAACGGCTACAAGAGTCTTTCGGCGACCGACTGCAACTTTATGCTCTGCGGCAACAAGAGCACACCCGTAAAGTTCAGAAACCGCCTGCAGACTCTGCTTGCACCGTACTGCTGTGTTGACGGTATGAACGAAAAAGGTCTTTCAATCGCAGTGCTTGAAATCAAGACCAAAGCCACAAAGCAGGAAACCGGCAAAAAGCCCATTACAACCACCGTGCTTGTAAGAACGGTGCTCGATAAAGCCGCTACCGTTGACGAGGCACTTGAAATATTCAGAAGCTACGACCTGCACGATGCTTTCGGCGTTTCGTACCATTACCATATTGCCGATGCAAGCGGCAAGAGCGTGCTCGTGGAGTACATAAACAATGAAATGGTGCTTGTAGAGCCCGTTCAGCCCGAGGGCTGCGAAAAGCCGTTCCGCTTTGCCACCAACTACTTCATTACCGAAGGCGGCGACAATAAGAAAGGTCAGGGCTTTGACCGCGCCGACAGAATCCGCCAGGTGCTTACTCGCAATAAGGGCATTATCAGCGAACTTGAATCAATTCAGCTGCTTGACGATGTTCACCTTGATTACCGCCACAGAACGGGGCTCTGGCAGGTTACAACGCTGTGGAGCGCCGTTTACAATATGAATAAGCTCAAAATAACCCTTGCGGCAGGTCTTAATTACGGCAAAGTCTATGAGCTTGATTTCAACAAACCGCTTGAAGCGAAAAGAATAGTCTGATTTTTTAAAAAAGCAAAGAATTTATACGATTTTGGTATTGACAATCCGAAATTTAGTGTGTATAATACTCTTTGCATTTGCGGATGTAGCTCATCTGGTAGAGCGCCACCTTGCCAAGGTGGAGGTAGCGAGTTCGAGCCTCGTCATCCGCTCCATTAAAAGAAACGGATGCTGAGAAAAGCACCTTACGGTATAATCGCCTTGCCAAGGCTCGAAAAGGGCACGAGCAAAGCGAGAGAAACATTCCGGGGGAATGTTTCGGTGCCCGAGTGCGTGCCGCAAGCGAAGCGCAGCGGGCGAGCCTCGTCATCCGCTCCATTATATGAGATGGTTGATTATTGTATATTCATCCGCTCCATATACGCGTTGGTAGCTCAGTTGGATAGAGTGACTGGCTACGAACCAGTAGGTCAGGGGTTCGAGTCCCTTCCAGCGCGCCAGCGAGTGCCCAATGGGCACTCGCGTTTTTTTATGAGAAGTTTAAGAAAAACAGTAACTGGTTTTTAATAAAAGCCCAAAGGGGACTCGAACCCCGCTCGCCGAAGGCGAACACAATCGGATGATTTGCGCAGCAAATCGACAAGGCAGAGCCTTGTCGAGTCCCTTCCAGCGCGCCAGCGAGTGCCCAATGGGCACTCGCGTTTTTTTATGAGAAGTTTAAGAAAAACAGTAAGTGGTTTTTAATAAAAGCCCAAAGGGGACTCGAACCCCGCTCGCCGAAGGCGAACACAATCGGATGATTTGCGCAGCAAATCGACAAGGCAGAGCCTTGTC
>JAZUJG010000409.1:0-2013 GCA_045642645.1 Acutalibacteraceae bacterium
CGTGGTCAAAGACCTTTACATTGATTTTACCCTCAGTTCTCATAACCTCGCCGCCGAGGAAACTCACAAGCGGACCGGGCGCTATGTACCACACTCCGTTAACCTTAACGGGCAGCGTGTGCTCGTTTGCAAGACCAAGGTCGTAGCCTTTAAATGTAAGGCGCGGCTTGTTGAATATAGGCGCACAGGCGTACGGGAGAATTACATCGTTTTCTTTATCAATAACACATTGGTCGAAAATTCTGCCGTCTTCAACATAAGCGGTGAATGTTGCCTTCGAGCCGTCTATATCGACAACATAGAATGTTGAAAGGTCTTCTTCGTGTCGGTATGTGACTGCATTCCATACCTTCTGTACAGAACGGCAGCCGGGTGGGTTGCGATTGCCGCTTGCCATATTGTAGTGTACCGTTCCCTGTGAGGGCTTGTCATACAGACCGTCTTTGCGGCGCGGGTATGAGCGCGAAAAGCTGTGCTCGTGCCCTGAAAATACCAAATCGCATTTTTCAAGTCCGTCGCGCAGCGCAGGGTAGCTATCCTCATTTTCTAGAGCGGGGCTTGTGTAGCAAATCGGGAAGTGATGCACACCGAAATTCCAGGTTTTGCCGTTTCGGCCAATATCCTCAATCAGCCATTCATTCATTTTTTCGTAGGCGGAAACGCCTAAAATATTGAAATGCGCGTTGCCGTAGTCAAATGCGTAATTTACGGTTTTAAACCCTTCCGGACCGTTCTGCGCATAGGAATAGCGGAATTGATTATAAAAGTATTCGGGCAGCTCGGGGTAGAATTTGCCCTCTTTGGTGTAGTAGTCTTTAAACTGAAAACCGTCGTGGTTGCCCAGTGCCATCATAAACGGCTTGCGGCATATAATATCCTTAATGCCGTCTAAGAGACCTGTCCACTGAATATCTGTGCCGCCGCAGTTTGTGTTGTCGCCGGCGGTGAGTATAAACTCTGCTTCGGGGTGTTCATCGAGCGCCTTTTTCAATACCTCACCGAACACCGAGTAATCTGCAGGCGGCTCCGCATCACCCGTCTGAACATCGGAAACGCAGATAAACGAAAATTTGCTGAAATTTTCACGCGCACTCTTAAATGCGATTATTTCGCTTCTGTAAGCATCGTTTCCTACGGTATATTCGTACTCGGTGTCGGCGTTAAGTCCGCTCATATCGGCAAAATAATAGCGGCTTTCGTCCATATCCGTTTTAAACTGTAAGCTGCGGGCATCTGTGCGCATCCAATCGTCACCGCTGCCGCATTTTCTGTAAAGTGCACAGCCGCTTTCGATATCGGTCGAGGTGCGCCAGGTAACAGTCATGGTGTGCGCCGGGTCGCCGTTTACGGTGAGCATAATGTGGTCGGGCACAGCCTTTGAGCCGCGAAAGCCTTTCCATTCTTCCCTTGTCATTTTTTATTACCCCTCTGTAAGTATTATCGGTTTATCGGTAAATAGCGGTCAGTACTGCGTATAAAGTCCTCCTGCGACTTTGTTGAATATATCGTTTTTGAGCGAAACTTTGCCCATAAAAACCCCTCGATATATGAATAGTTTGAAAAAAATTAATTCTTCACCAAATTTCATTATAATTAGTTTATATGAATAATTCAAGTGTTATTGTTTCGAAAATGCAACGAAAACAGTGAATATTGCGGCAAAGTTTAATGTGTGATAAAATAATTTTAAATCCACATAAAATCCACACAACCGTATTTTATAATAAACTCGAAAGGGGGCAAGAGCATTGTATAAAATCTTATTTGCCGATGACGATTATAAAATAGCCGAAACCGTAAAAACCTATTTTACGGCGAACGGCTTTGATGTTACCGTTGCCGAAAACGGCAGGGATGCCGCAGATTTGGCGAAACTCAATGACTATGACCTTATAATACTCGATGTTATGATGCCCGTGCTTGACGGCATAGCAGCCTGCCGCGAGATACGCAAAAGCAAGAAAACACCCATACTGTTTATGTCTGCACTCGGGCAGGAGGAGGACTACCTCA
>JAZUJG010000410.1:0-8117 GCA_045642645.1 Acutalibacteraceae bacterium
TAAAGAACGCTATCCTGAAACGGAGTTTGTTAACCCTATGATGACGCACAGTTGGGGACAAACGGTTGTCAGGTTCCATGATCCTGACGGCAATCTTATAGAAGTTGGCACACCTGTATAGCTTAGTTACGCGAAATACAATTGACATGTTCCATCATACGTAGGGGGTAGATTTGTTCCATGTTGTGTCGACATTCACGGCATCGTCTCACCCCATATAGAAACAGTGGTCTTGATGTCAAAGGCGTAAACTCAAGCCAAGTTGAAACTATAAAATGTTGTCGGATTGAATGTAATATAGTTAATACATTGAAATCTGAAGGCAACCGTAAACAACCAATTTAAGCAGTAAGCTGAATATCTACAAATCCTATAAGAAAGGGTATGGTTTTTATGCAAGATTATTTATATTCGGTAATAGGTTTCATCGCCATTGCGGTGCAGCTCATCATTAACTTTCGGGTGATGTTTGCGCCGAAAAGCAATAACGGCAGAAAAGCCGGCAGGGTTTACCGCTGGCTGATGCTTTCAATGTTCGCCTATTATATTACTGATGCTTTGTGGGGTGTTTTTGCGGGTCTTAATTGGATACCGCTGTTGTTTGCGGATACCACCGTCTACTATATCGCGATGTCTTCTATCATTGTGTGCTTCTATCAGTATTTTGTGGATTACCTCGGAATGAGCGACTGGAAAAGCCGCTTCTTCAAAATATTCGGCAGAAGCTTCTTTATGCTTGAAGTCATATTCCTAAGTATCAACTTTTTCCGTCCCTGCTTCTTCTGGTTTGATGAAAACGATGCCTACATAGCAGGTCCCGTCCGTTATATCGCGCTGTGGGTGCAGGTCGCAATGTTCGGATTTTCAAGTATTGTAACTTTAATTGAAGCCCTTAAGACAAAAGGAACACACAGAAACCGTCATCTTGCCATATTCTTTTTCAGCCTTATAATGTTCGTTGCCATATTATTCCAGGAAAAACACCCCTTGCTGCCGTTCTACGCACTTGGCTGCCTTCTCGGGAGCTGCGTTCTGCACGTTTACGTCGTAAGTGATGAACAGAATGAAGCAGCCGAGCAGCTTTCAAGTTATAAGCAGGCTATTCTGTCCGATGCGATTATTGCGTTGGAAGCCAATCTGAGCCGCGACTTACTCTATTACGGCGTTTGGAAGGACAAGAACGGAAGCGAAACCCCGCTGTATGAGATAATCGGATTTTCCGTACCCTGCAGTTATGATAAGTACATAAGCGAATGGAACAGGCGTTTTGTCAACAATACCGAGAACAACACCTTCCACGACAGTACCGATCGCGAATTTCTGATGAGGGAATTCCGGAACGGAAAGAGGGAAATCACCTTCGACTACGAAGCGGTGACACTTTCCGGCAACCGCGCAATGCTGCGCCGCAGCATTGCCATGACACGCAATCAGAATGGCGATATCATCGCCTACACAAGCGTAAAAGATATCTCCTCTATAGTGGAGCAGAAAATGCGTGAGGAGGCATATATGCACGCGCTTGCAACGGAGTATGACAGTATCGCCATTGTTGAAACCGCAAATGCCGACAAGCGCAATGACCGAGTGCTTATCCACGGACGTCTGACCGACAGTCTGGCTGCTCTTATAGATGAGGAAACCGCTAACGAGGAGCATTACAGCAGAAAGCTTGATCTGCTGCTCCGCTTCGTCCACCCCGACGACAGAGAGGAGTTTCACGCAGAAACAAGGCGAGAAAAAGTTTTGCGGGCAAGCAATGAAAACAGAACCCAGACCGTAAGTTTCCGCATTATGAAAAATGAAGACGAGTATTTCTACTATCAGCTTTGCTTTGTACCGCTCAAGGATGCAGACGGCAACCTCACAAGCGTCGTTGCGGGTATGAAGAATGTGGACAGCGCAGTCCGCAAGGAGATGGAATACCGTCAGGAGCTTGAAAGCGCCAGATATGCCGCAGAGGCGGCAAGCCGTTCAAAAACGGCATTCCTGTTCAATATGAGCCACGATATACGCACGCCGATGAACGCCATACTCGGTTACACCGACCTTGCCATAAAGCACCACGATGACAGAGCAAGAGTGGACGACAATCTCGGAAAAATCAAAACCGCAGGCGGACATCTGCTGAACCTGATAAACGATATTCTCGAAATGAGCCGTATTGAATCCGACAAGCTCGAAATCACCAACGACCCGTCGGATATCCGCAAGCTGATTGACGGTGTTGACCAGATGAGCAATTCCCTCGCTATACCCAAGAGTATTGATTTTCAGACCGAAATCCGCAATATCGAAAACCCGTATGTATATATTGATGAGCTTCACGCCAACGAGGTGCTCATAAACCTGACCTCCAACGCGGTAAAATACACACCCATGGGCGGAAAGGTTCGCCTTATAGTTGAGCAGACAAGCCCCGCAGCCGACGGGAAAGCCGTTTTCCGTTTTGATATCAAGGATAACGGCATCGGTATGAGCGAAGAATTCCAGCAGCATCTGTTTGAAGCATTTTCACGCGAAAAGACCTCCACCGTTTCCAAGCAGGAGGGCGCAGGTCTCGGCTTGTCCATAGTTAAACGAATCGTTGACCTTGCAGGCGGCACCATAAGCGTAACAAGCAAGCAGCACGAAGGCTCCACCTTTACGGTTGAAATGCCCTTGTTAGTTATGGATGACGAAGCCATAGAAAAATTCGAGGAAGAAAACAAGCCCGTTGAAATCGGCGAGCAGGAATTCAGCCTTGAAAACAAAAAAGTTCTTCTTGTTGAGGACAACGAAATGAACCGCGAAATAGCAACCGAAATTCTTGAAGAAGTCGGGCTTGTTATAGATACCGCCGAAGACGGCGAATTTGCGGTAAAAGCCGTTGCGGAAAAAGGCGCGGAGTATTACGACTTCATCCTTATGGATATTCAGATGCCGATAATGAACGGCTATGAAGCCACAAAAGCGATTCGTGAGCTGCCCGACGGCGACAAAGCGACCATTATCGCGCTTTCCGCCAATGCCTTTGAGGAGGATATACAGAAATCGTTGTCAATGGGTATGAACGCACACGTGGCAAAACCCATTGACGTGAAAACCCTGTTTGAAACGATGAGAGGTTTAGCAGAATAAGCAACAGCCATTTACCCGCAAAATACAAAGTAAAACAACCATCAACCATATATTCGGAGAGAACACTATGAAATTTTACCGACACCGAAAAGCCGCCGCCGTATTACTTATATGCGCATTTATCGGCATATTCGCACTCACATCGTGCCGAAGCACAAGCGCGCCGGAATTGACCGTGCAGGCAAAGAACTCGTTTGAAAAAACGCTCAGAGTAGCGACCGACGACGATTACTGGCCGTATGTTTACCACGATGAAAACGGTCAGCTTACCGGGCACGATATTGAGCTTATTACGCTTGTTGCAAACAGGCTGAATATGAACCTTGAAATTTACCCCATGACCTGGGAGGAATCCCTGCTTGCCGTGCGCAATCACGAAGCGGATGCCGTACTCACCTGCGAGTACACGGGCAAGGAGGTCGACGACGGCATTATACCCACCTCGCCGGTTAAATCCGATGACTTCGTCGTATTCTCAAAGAATAATATATCATCCGCCGATACTCTGTTTGCAAAGCGCATAGGCGTAATGAAGAACGGCAATGTCGTTAAATCCGTTACCGAACACGGTCTTGAAGATGCCTGCATATATTACGACAGCAACCGCGAAGCCTTTGATGCGCTCGCAAAAGATGAATGCGACTGTGTTATTGTGCGCTACATCATCGGTCTGGGCATAATAGATGAAATGGGCGCAGCCGGCAGCGGTATAGACGGTTACATCAGCCTGTCCGACAGCAGGTCGTGCATCGGCGTTGCGCAGGGAAATGAAAAGCTTGCCGACGAAATCAGCGCGGTCATAAACGGTTTGCGCGCCGACGGAACTCTTGAAGAACTTAATGAAAAGTGGATTCAGTCTCACTACCCGGAGCATTCTTTCCGCGGCTTTGTTAAGAAGAATATAACCACTATCGCTTTATCCGCCGCGCTTCTGCTCGTTTTAATCGCCGCATTTTTCATTATTCAAAGACGTTCCTACAATCAGGTAATCAAATTCGAAAGGGAACACAGCAGCGAGCTTGAAAAAGCCAAAACAGCCGCAGAGACTGCCAACGCGGCAAAAAGCACGTTCCTTTTCAATATGAGCCACGACATACGCACACCGCTGAACGCCATAAAAGGCTTCAATGAAATGGCTGTAAAGAATTACGATAATAAAGACAAAGCCATGGAGTCTATGACAAAGGTGCGCGAGTCCTGCGATTTGCTGATTACAATAGTAAACAATATTCTCGATATGAGCCACATCGAAAACGGTGAAACCGCCGTTTACGAAACAGAGATAAATATCAAAGATATTTTCAAAAATATTCGCCCCATGCTTGAAGAACAGGCAAAAGGCAAAAACATCACGCTTGATTTTGAAATCGGCAGTATCAAAGATGAGCGCGTTTCGTGCGATTCCGTACACATACAGCAGATTCTCGTAAACCTGATTTCCAACGCCGTGAAATACAACAACAACGGCGGCAATGTGTGGGTAAGCCTTACGCAGTTCGACATCGGCACCGAGGAAACCGGCAGCTACCGCTTCACCGTAAAGGATAACGGCTACGGTATGAGCCCCGATTACCAGAAGGTCGCTTTCGATTTGTTCACGCGCGAGGAAAACTCAACCAACAGCGGTATTCAGGGCGTAGGTCTCGGGCTTTCGCTTTGCAAAAAGCTTGCCGAAATGATGGGCGGCTCCATCGCCCTGGAAAGCGAATTGGGCGTTGGCTCAACATTCACCGTAATACTTCCGCTTAAAATTTCAAAATCGGCGCCCGAAGGAGCCGATGAACAGGACGATGCCGAAAACAATCTCAGCGGCAAAAAAATTCTGCTTGTTGAGGATAACGAACTGAACCGCGAAATAGCCGCCGACATTCTCGAAGAATGGGAAATTACGGTGGAATCCGCCGAAGACGGCAAGGTGGCGGTCGATATGGCGCAGCAGAAGGGCGCCGACTATTATGACTGTATTCTTATGGATATACAGATGCCGAATATGAACGGCTATGAAGCAACCGTAGCCATCAGAGAAATGTACCCCGATGCGGATTTGCCCATAATAGCACTTTCGGCGAACGCGTTCGAGGAGGACAAAAAGAAATCCTTTGAATCCGGAATGAATGCACATATTGCAAAACCGATAGATATTAAAGAATTGCAAAATGTGCTGACTAAGTATATTGGTAAGTAAAGTGATAATATCTGCGCCAGCTCACACCAAATTTTATGTGCAAATATATCGACAAAACCGAGGTTAATTATGCAAATAAGAGAAGCAACAAACGGCGATTTTGACGAGCTTATGCAGCTCTACACCGTAACAAACAGAATAATAAACGAGCGCAATGGCGGTTTTAATCCGGAAAACGAGGTATTCCCCTCCTGTGAGATGGTTACGGATGCCATCGCCAACCGCGAGCAGCTTATAGGCGTTGAAGGCGGCAAAATCGCGCTTGCGGTGATAATCAACAACAAAAGCGATGACGCTTATAATACGGTGAAGTGGAAGGTTGACGCCTCACCCGATGAGTTTTGGGTAATTCACGCTCTGCGCGTGTTGCCCGAATATGAAGGCCGCGGCTTCGCAAAGCAGATGCTTGCGCACATTATCGGCATCGCGCCCGAGCGCGGCATCAAATCGTTGCGGCTCGATATTCTTGTTGACTACGGTGTGGAAAATCTGTACCGCAAATTTGATTTTGAATACATAGATACTGTTGAAATTTTTTATGAGGATATCGGGCAGCCCGAAAAGTTCAAATTGTTGGAGAGAGTTATATGACAGAATTGCAGAAAAGACTGTTTGATTTGCGGGATGCGCAATACGCCGCTTTCCAAAGCAAGCTCACGCCGTCTGTTGCACCGGAGCTTTTCATAGGTGTGAGAGTGCCCGTATTAAGACAGTTTGCCAAAGGATTTTTTAAAGAGCCCGGCTGCGCCGAATTTCTCAACACCATTCCACACAAATACTACGATGAAAATATGCTCCACGCTCTGCTCATTTCACAAATGAAAGACCGTAAACTGCTATTTACACACCTCGATGCATTCCTGCCATATGTGGATAACTGGGCGGTGTGCGACATTATGTCGCCGAAAGCTTTTAAAAAGCACAAGCCCGAACTGCTCGAAAAAATACGCGAGTGGGTAAAATCGCCGCACACATACACCTGCCGTTTCGGTATGGAAATGCTTATGAGCTTTTACCTCGATGACGATTTCAAGCCCGAATACCTCGCGATACCCGCGGCGGTGCGCTCGGATGAATACTATGTAAATATGATGACCGCGTGGTTTTTTGCAACCGCTCTCGCAAAGCAATGGGATGCCGCCCTGCCGTATATGGAAAATAACGCGCTCGATGTGTGGACACACAACAAAACAATTCAGAAAGCGCGCGAAAGCTACCGCATTACAGATGAGCAGAAAGCATACCTGAATACACTTAAGAGATAATTTTCAATTATGTGTTGACATATACTGTCGTTTCATGTCAAAATAACAGTAACGAATTAAAAAGGATTGATTGCTTTGCCGGACAATAAAACTTTTGCCGCCCTGATATATGTTACCGACAGTGAAGAAGCCGCGGTAATGCGTATGTACGAGTGGAAAGAACTTAAATTCGACAATGACACCCAGCTTTACCGCATAGCAGATTACAAGAAAAACGGTATGCAGATCATCGCCGCACGGCAGGATGAAATGGGTATGACCGCCTCCGCCACACTCACTATGAAGCTTATTGAGCATTTCAGACCGAAATATGTTATTATGCCCGGCATAGCCGCAGGCGCTATGGATGAAGCCAACGATGCGGAAATGTACGGCGATGTCATACTTGCGGATATGGTATGGAACTACTCAAACGGCAAGTATGTTTCCAAAGATAAAGCGGAAATCGTTTTCGGTGAGGTCGGCTTTTTGCCGCGCCCCACAGCAGTAAATATTGACAGCTCGCTTATAGAGTATTTTAACAAAGCCGTAAACTCCCCCAATAACGAAACCCATGTGCATATAGGCGCCATGGCTTCCGGCTCAACGGTGGTTGCCAACAGAATGATACTCGACCAGCAGGTCAAAAGCCAATTCACAAGCACAAAAGGGCTAGAAATGGAGGCTTACGGTGTTGCCTATGCGGCTTCACACGCAACCGAGCCGCGACCGAAGGCGATAATCGCAAAAAGTGTCTGCGATTTCGCCGACAGCAGAAAGTCCGATAAATACCAGAAATTTGCCGCATATACAAGCTGCGAATTCATTAAACTGATGATTGAAGAAATACTTGATTAACTAACGAAGAACGGCTGAAATGCGAAAAATCACATTTCAGCCGTTCTTTTAATGAGATATTTTCATTTGTATATCAAACCATCTGCCTCGCCTTAATATACAAATCTATGTCGCTTACAATATATTTCTCCCCGGTGGTGTGAAGCGCCTCAAAGTAACTTCTGATATAATCGTTTACTCTGTATTTCATAAAAAGCCCCATCACATCTTTACCGGAAAGATTTTTTGCTGATTTATAGATTTCTATGCAGTATACCAAAAATTCGCCTTCACGGCTCATAACTCATGCCTCCTCCGGAAAATCAATTGTTCCCGTTTGCTTTTCCTGCTTATAAAGCTCATAGATTGCTTTCGGGCTCAAATGCCAAAGCTTTGTTTTCTCGTTTTCCAAAACAGCATAAACCTGTGAATTGTAAAAACTCTCGGTTGCCGCATCTTCGGATTTTTTCTCGTTATCCGTAATCTCTTTGATGATTTGAGGAACAAGCAACACTAAAATACCGGATAGTTGTTTTTCACTCATTTCGTCATTCCTCCACACCGATAAATTTCAGATTTTGCAATGCTTTGTCACTTGCAAAAACATATTGATTGAACAGTTTCTTTATTTTCAATGCATCAAGGGTTTGTTCTTTTGATAAAACACCTGTGGAATAAAGTATGAAGCTACGGAAAATATCATCATCGGCAACCGGGCCGTAAATCAAATC
>JAZUJG010000411.1:0-4544 GCA_045642645.1 Acutalibacteraceae bacterium
CACGGTGGTAAGAAGTCCGCCGTCATGAAAAATAATTCCCATATCAGTCGTCCTCCTTAACATACTTGCGGCAGGTATAGCGCCCCTGCTCCACAAGCTGCTCTATGCGCTTGTACTCTGCTTCATCAACGGGTATGAATTTTACACGCAGACCCGCATCAAGCAAAATCGGCACATCGCGGTTTGCATCGTAAAGGCGAACGGGAGTTCTGCCTATAAGCTGCCAGCCGCCGGGAGAATCTATGGGGTAAATGCCCGTCTGCTTGCCGGCAATACCTACCGAGCCTGCGGGAATCACCACACGCGGAGTTTTAAGGCGCGGTGTGGCTATGCTTTCATCCATACCGCCCATATACGAAAAGCCGGGTGTGAAGCCGAGCATATATATGAGGTACTCTGCGCCGCTGTGGATGCGTACAACATCCTCAACGCTCATATTATTGTGCTCTGCAACATATTCGATATCGGGCCCGTATTCGCCGCCGTAAAGCACGGGAATCTCTATGACCTGAACGCTGATTTTTTTTGCCTTGTGCGACTGCGAAAGCAATTCTTCAAGCTGCTTTTTCAGTTCGCCGTAGCGGATTCTTTCGGGCGCATAATGCACGGTAAGCGCGCAGTATGTGGGCACGGTTTCGTAGATACCGTCTATCTGCTTTTCGGCAAGTGCCTCGTCAAAAGCGCGTATTTCGGTATTTACGGCTTCGCTTATCTCATTGCCGAAAACCACGGCAACAGATGTATCGCCCGTTATTTTAATCTGCGGATATTCCATATAATCAGTTCCTTTTTCAGCCTACTACATCTGCTATGCAGGTAACGGTAACGCCCTCCTGCTCCAGTTTTTCGCGAATATCCTTAACAAAGTTTACGGCATCGGGATTGTCGCCGTGAACACAGATGGAGTCGGCTTTAATGGGGATTACCTTACCCGTTACGGTTTCCACAACGCCCTCTTTTACCATACGAACGGTACGGGCGATTGCTTCGTTTCTGTCGTGGATGATTGCACCCTCCATACTGCGCGGAACAAGGGTGCCATCCTCCATATAGCCGCGGTCTGCAAAGACCTCGCTTGCGGTGCGAAGACCGACCGCTTCGGCGGCTCTGATATGCGCGCTGCCTGCAAGACCGAGCATGATAAGCTCGGGGTCAACCTCGTAAATACCGCGGCAGATAGCCTCGGCGAGCTTATCGTTTACGGCTGCGATATTATAGAACGCGCCGTGGGGCTTTACGTGCTGCATCTTGATGCCGCAGGATTTTGTGAACGCCATAAGCGCGCCGACCTGATATTTTATGTAAGCGCGTGCTTCATCGGGCGTAATGTTCATATTGCGCCTGCCGAAGCCCATTAAATCGGGAAAGCCCGGATGTGCGCCGACGGCGGTATCGCGCTCGGCGGCAAGGGCGACGGTTTTCTGCATTACAAGCGGGTCGCCCGCGTGATAGCCGCAGGCTACGTTTGCAGAGGTGATGTAACGGAGCACCTCACTGTCCATACCGATAGTATAAGCGCCGAAGCTTTCACCGAGATCGGCATTAAGGTCTACTTTATACATAGGAAAAACACCCTTTCGGAAACTTACCGCAAGCCGTAAAAATCGACTTGCGGTGAAGAAAATATACTGTTATTAAATCAAGCGGCGAAAAGTGCCTTTGCGCTTGAAACGAATGCGGTCATATTGCGTGCCGCGATGAACAGGAACACGCCGATAACGATGATTGCGAGAATGTTGATAACAACATTGTTTTTGTACTTGCCCATAATGCCCTTGTCGTTGCAGGCGATAAGCAGAAGAACTGC
Source organism: Acutalibacteraceae bacterium (assembly GCA_045642645.1). Lineage (GTDB taxonomy): Bacteria > Bacillota > Clostridia > Oscillospirales > Acutalibacteraceae > DTU089. The sequence continues at coordinate 1,808 of JAZUJG010000411.1, forward strand.
GGTTATGGGAAGAAGAATTGCGTTTGCCGCCTGCGCAAAGAGGATAATTTCCTGCGGAGAAGCACCGATGGTGCAGGTCGCAACAAGACCAAACAGAAGAACGATTATCCAGATTACCTTGAAGCGCATTTTTTTCATATCCTCGCCCCAGCCGAGAATGCCGGAGGAAGCATACGCTGCCGCAAGAGGTGCGGTGATTGCCGATGAGAAGCCCGCCGCGAAAAGACCGATACCGAAAACGGTGGTTGCCCACGAGCCGAGCAGAGGCTCAAGCGACTTTGCCATATCGCCGCCGTTGGCGATTGCAAACTCCAAACCCTTTGCCGCGAAAGAAGCCTTGCACGCGGAAGCACAGATGATGATTGCCATTGAAATTACGCCGCCGAGACCGATTGCAAGAATGGAGTCGAGGTTGCTTGTTTTAATATCTTCTTCGGGATTGTTCCACTTTTTAGCGGATGAAGAAGCGTGAAGATAAATGTTATAAGGAACAACGGTGGTACCCATAAGGGCGGCTATGGTCATCCACGCGGGAGTGCCCTCGGATTCGGGAGCAGTGGGAATGAACATACCCTTGAGAACTGCGAGCCAATCGGGCTTAACGGCGATGGCGCACACAAGGAAAAGAACGCCCATTACCACAACAAGACCAGTAAGGAATTTTTCGATATACTTGTTGCTGCCGCTGAACAGAAGCACAAATGAGATAACACCGATAACAAGTGCGAACACTATTTTAAGTGTGGGTGTATTGAGTGCCGGGTTTATGGACTGAACGCCGAGCACCGAGCCGGAAATATTGCCGGTTTCATAAGCTACATTGCCTACGAATACGGCGGCAATAACGAGAACTGCAAGCACTATGCGGCTTGCCTTGCCGGTGAATTTGTCGCGCAGAGCATCACCGAGGCCCTTGCCCGTTACTATGCCGAGGCGGGAAGCCATACTCTGCATTATGATAACGGAAATAGTGGAGAACAGAATCGCCCACAGAAGTGCATAACCGTAATTTGCACCGGAAAGTGAACAGGATGTAACCGTACCGGGACCAATGAATGCCGCGGCAACTACCGCGCCGGGCCCGACTTCTTTAAGCCGTTTGAGAAATGACTTTTTTTCCATAAGTATATCTCCTTAAAATTTATTACTTTCAGCAAAACTGCTTAATTGTTTCAAATAATTCTTTTATGTTTATGGGCTTTGCGATATGGGCGTTCATACCGGCTTTTACGGACTTTTCCTTATCGGAATCGAAAGCATTTGCGGAAAGTGCGATAATCGGTATATCCTCGCCCTTGCCGTTCATTGCCCTTATATTCTTCGTGGCTTCGTAACCGTCCATAACGGGCATCTGAATATCCATAAGGATGAAATCGTAATAGCCTTTTTCGTTGCTTTGCACCTTTTCGACTGCGATTTCGCCGTCCTCGGCACTTTCGACAACAAAGCCTTCATCCTCGAGTATTTCAACCGCGATTTCGCGGTTAAGCTCGTTATCCTCAACAAGCAAAACGCGCTTGCCGTCAAAGGCAACTGCATTTTCGTTTTCTTTAAGTGCAATCTCTTCTTCGGTTTGGAAATTTTCGGCAATCTCGGCTTCGGTAAGCCTGACAAACGGAACTGTCAGCGTGAACTTTGAGCCTTTGCCGACTTCACTTTCAACCTCGATGGTGCCGCCGAGTGCATCGGTAATGCGCTTTGCAATGGCAAGCCCGAGGCCCGTTCCCTGAATTTTATTGATGGTGGAGGTGTGCTCGCGCGCAAACTGCTCGAAAATATGTTCAAGAAATTCGGGGCTCATACCGATGCCGGTATCGCTTACGGTAAAGCGAAATTCGACTTTACCGTCCAAGCTGCTGCTGCTGAGCTGCTCAACATTGAAGCGCACGCTGCCGCCGTCCTCGGTATACTTAAAGGCGTTTGTAAGCAGATTTACAAGCACGCGGTTAAGGTGAACGGAATCCGCGCAGACGTATCTGTCGGCAACATTATTTATTGTCATTTCATAATCAATGCTCTTATCAATGGCAAGGGCATTGAGCATGGGATTCATCTTTTCGCAGCAGTCAAGAATATCGGTGGGGGTTTCCATAACATCGAGCCTGCCGCTTTCGATACGGCTCATTTCGAGCACATCGTTTATTAGGTCAAGCAGATGACCGCCCGAGGCTTTGATTTTGGCGAGGCTGTCCTCCACCCTGTCTTTGTCGTTGATATGGCGCGCGGCGATATCGGTAAAGCCGAGAATGGCGTTCATGGGTGTGCGGATATCGTGCGACATATTAAAGAGAAATTCGGTTTTGGCACGGTTGGCTTCTTTGGCGATATTTTCCTGCTCGACAAGTGCATCGTGCTGAATAACGACAGCACGGCTCGTGATGAATGCGAAATAGTAAAGCATGGCTATTGTAAAGCCGATAAGCGCAACATTGAACGAAACGAAAAGCTGAATTATGCCGCCTGCCGTAACAAAGACCGAATAAATAACCATAATGGCGGCTTTGGCTTTATCCTCGCCGTTGAGGTGTGCGGCTTTGCACGCCGCAACAACACCGGCCGCAACTATATATGCGAGATTGATTACGGAAAAAACGGCAAACCAATCACCGCGTACATATTTGCCGAGGTCGTTTATGTAGAAAAGCAAGTGATTGAATCTTGCGGTAAGAGCAAGCACCGTCATCGCCGCGGCGGGTGTGAACAAGAACGAAAGTGCGATTCGGTTATTTTTGACCTT
>JAZUJG010000412.1:0-3995 GCA_045642645.1 Acutalibacteraceae bacterium
AAAGCTTTTGTATGTGAATCAGGATGATACCAAAACCGTTGAAAAGGTACAGTACCTTGATGATGTTTTTGCGTTCCTTAAAGGCAAATGCCTTATAAATGTCGATAAATTCTGGACCGCGCCCGAAAAAATAACCGAGTGCATAAGAAAGCACGGTATAGAGGAGCAGGTAATTATTAAAACCTCGCCGCAGGCATCACGCATAAACGATGTTGAACGCTATGCGCCCGACCTTGCATTTATGCCGATCGTCAAAAATACCGATGATATTACCAAAGAGCTTATGAATCGCAAAATCAACCTCGTGGGTGTCGAGGCTTGCTTTGACAGCGACACCGCGCAGGTGGCGGGTGATGAGTATATCGCGTGGCTGCACGAAAACGGGCTTGCAATATGGGGCAACGCCATAGTTTACGATTACAAAGCGGTAATCAGCGGCGGTCATACCGACGATGTTTCCGTTTGCGGTGAGCCCGAAAAAGGCTGGGGCTGGTTCCGCGACAAAAAGTTTGATATTGTGCAGACCGACTGGCTGCTTGCGATGAATACATACTACGGCAAATGAGCCGATAACAAAATGGCATAAAAAATAAATCCGGCAGACTTTGCGGCGCCGTATCGGTGGGCGAAATCCTGCCGGATTTTCTGTTCTTATTCTTTGATTTCTCCTGCTTTTTTCAGGCAGGTTTTAGATACCGCGGGGCCAATGAGCTCATAAATCAGCGTTCCGCAGAGTATTACCGCGCGTATCTGCGAAGCAAATTCCGGCACAACGCTCGCCGCCGCGAGTGAAAGACCTATTGCAACGCCCGCCTGCGGAATAAGTGCGGGACCGAGGTATTTACGGATGTTTTTGTCAGCCTTGCAGACAATGCCGCCGAGGCTTGCGCCGAATATTTTGCCGATTACGCGGAATGTGATGTAAATTGCGCCCGCAACGCCCACGGTTGGCAGTACCGAAAGCTTTAAGTCCGCGCCCGATGCCACAAAGAACAGCATAAATATCGGGGGCGTGATCTTGTCCGACAAGTCCATAATCTTGTTTACATCCTGCGAGAAATTGGCTATAATAGCGCCCATTGCCATACACAGCAAAAGCGAAGAAAATCCGCAGAGCTGCGAAAGACCGAGACCGATAAATATAAATGCTATTATGAGCGAAAGGCGGTTGCCGTCTTTTTTGAAATGCTTAAGCGGCAAAAGGAATAAGAAGCCGAGTATCGCGCCCACCGCGAGCGCGCCGCCGATTTCAATAAGCGGTGAAAGCACAAGCTCTTTTACGGATGCCTTTTCACCCGAAAGTGCGGTGGCAAGCGCTATTGAAAGCGAGTACATAATAAGTGCGGTGGCATCGTCTATTGCCACTACCGAAAGCAGCGTTTCGGTTACGGGGCCCTTTGCTCTGTACTGCTTTATTACCATTATTGTTGCGGCGGGGGCGGTGGCGGCGGCAATCGAAGCAAGCACTATCGAAAATTTTGTGCCGCAGCCCGCGATTATGAGTGCGACCGCAACGAAAATAACCGCAAAGAACGATTCAAAGCAGGCGATCACTATGGGCGTTATGCCCACGCGCTTAAAGTAGCTTATTTTGAATTCGTTGCCTATCGAGAATGCAATAAAGCCGAGTGCCGCATCGGATATTACGGAAATTTCATCTAAAAATCCCTCGGAAAGAAGTCCGAGCACACTCGGACCGAGCAGCAGACCTGCAATAAGGTAGCCCGTAACATTCGGCAGCTTTATTTTTTTTACGAGCCTGCCGAGCGCCATTCCGCAGAAAATCATTATTGCAAGGTAGGCGAATGTATTTAATGTAATACCCGAAAGCATCAGTGCGAAATTCCCTCCAGATAATCAATGGGCAGGGTGAACATAATGCCCGTATCGGGCTTTTCAAGACCGCCTGTAACCTTGTTTACTATTGCCGAAATCGCGGCAACGTCCTCATCGCGTGCAACCATTATTATGGTTTTGTTTTCCTTGTGCGAGGGGTTTAAGAGACTGCGCAGCGAGCCGAGAAAATATAATTCCTCGTGGTCGCTCAGCTCCTGAATCATACCCTTGCTGTCTATAATCGTAGCACCGGAAATGTTGTTTTCGCCGAAGGTTTCAAGCAGCGTTTCAAGGCATTCGGTTTTGTTGAGTATTATTGTAACGAGCTTCATCGGGTTGCTCCTTTCGGTATTGAATTATAAGTATTCTACCACTCGTTTTGCGCATTTTCAATGGCATTATTGCCGAATTTGCCTGCGGGTGCGGTTAAAAGATTATAATCACTTTATCACGCTACTGTGGTAAAGTTGTACAAAGACGGTGCATTTTGCCCTGCGGGCTATGTGATTTTCAACAAACTTGTAAAAATTGAGAAAAAACGCTTTACTTTATCGTGATAAAGTGATAAAGTAAGACCGTACCAAAAATCAATCGGAGGAATAATTATGAAAAAGTCAAACATTAAAAAGATTCTTGCCGCAGTTATAAGCATAGCTCTTGTTTGCGGCATAGTTGCCATGTTCGCTTCCTGCGGCGGCAATACCGAGCCCGAAGCCGAAAAGCAGAAATTCATTATGGGTATCGACCCCGAATATCCGCCCTTCAGCTATCTCGGTGATGACGGCGAATACACCGGTTTCGACGTTGAAGTTTGCAAAGCAGCCTGCGATTATCTCGGCTGGGATTTCGAAATCTTCGCAGTTAACTGGGACAATAAGCTCGTTCAGCTCGACTCCAAAGAGTGCGACTGCGTATGGGCAGGCATGACAATTCTCCCCAGCATGACCGAAGCGGGTTATGTTATTTCCAAACCCTATTTCGACAATACTCAGGTTCTTGTTGTTAAGGCTGACAGCGGCATTGCTTCATCAAAAGACCTTGCCGGTAAAGACGTTGCGGTTCAGCTCGGCACCTCGGGCGAAAGCCTTCTTAAGGGCGACCTCAAGGAAAGCCTTGCCGATACATTCAATAAAGTAGTTACCTGCGACAGCTTCTTAAAGTGCTTCTCAGAGCTTGAGGGCGGCGCCGTTGATGCAGTTTTCGTAGACAAACCCGTTGCAGATACTTATGCAGCAGAGCATGAAAGCGTTGCAGTAATCGACGAAGACCTCGGCGCAGAACAGTACGGTATTGCTTTCCGTTCAACAGATGCAGAGCTTTGCAAATCCATTGAGGATGCAGTTGCGGTTCTTGTTGAGAGCGGCACATATGCACAAATCGCTGAAAAGTATCCCGAGATTCAGAACAACCTTCTGTTCCTCAAATAATTTATTAAAACAATAATCGCTTTTCCTGAAAGCGCAGAAATGCGCTTTCGGGAATTTGTGTGTATATTGAGGTAGTTTATGGATTTACTTACAATCGTACTGAAAATGGCGGAAGGTCTCAGCAAGACCTGTGCCATATTCTTCCTTACACTTGCATTTTCTCTGCCGCTCGGTATGGGCGTGGCGCTTCTCAGAAAAAGCAGATTCAGAATAGTTGCGGCAGTAACCAGGTTCGTTATTTCCGTTCTGCGCGGCACGCCGCTTATGCTGCAGCTTATTGCGGTAACATACGGTCCGTATTATATTTTCGGCTGGAGTGTTTCGCGCCACAAGCTTATTCCCGTGGTTATTGCGTTTTCAATAAACTATGCCGCATATTTTGCCGAAATCTATCGCGGCGGCATAGAGTCCATTCCCGTCGGTCAGTATGAGGCGGCAAATGTTCTCGGCTATTCGAAAGTGCAGACCTTTGTTAAAATTATTCTTCCGCAGGTCATTCGCCGCATATTGCCGAGCGTTACGAATGAAATAGTTACTCTTGTTAAAGATACTTCTATGGCGTTTACCGTTTCGTACCAGGAAATGTTCACAATAGGCAAGGAAATCGCAAACTCCCAGACAAGCTTTGTTCCGTTCTTTGTTGCGGGCGCGTTTTACTACATATTCAACGCCGTTGTCGGCGCGGTAATGAGCAAGGTCGAAAAGAAAATGAGTTATTACTCGCTGTAAGGA
>JAZUJG010000413.1:0-6870 GCA_045642645.1 Acutalibacteraceae bacterium
ATCATTTAATTTATCGTTGCAAGCATAATACCACACATATTACATAAATGCAAGCAATATTTTACTTTGTTTTATCTTGTTCGGCATTTTTTGCGCAGTTTACAACGAAAACGGCTGACAATTACAATGAGCTTTCCGGGAAAGTGTGAAAACTCGAAATTATTCGCTCATAAAAGTGTGAAAAAATAAAAATATTCGCTCATAAAAGTGTATAACAACAAAACGGGCTTTACGGTGATGTGCCGTAAAGCCTGTTGGTATATGCTATATTTTATCCGTAAGTCCCGCAAGATAATCAATGCTTGTGCCGTAAAATTTTGCGAGTACGGCAATTCTGTCAAGCGGAATAAGCCGTTCACCGCGCTCGTATTTTGAATACAGCGATTGGTCACACGAAAGTATCTTGGCGACCTGTGCCTGCGTTAAATCGCGGTCCTCGCGCATATCACGAATCCGTAAATTCATAAAATCACCCGAACACAATATAGCGCAGGACATATTGTACTATTGACAAAATGGACTATTTGTCCTAAAATATGTGCGGATGGTGATTTTAATGCCTGATTATGAAAAGATGTATCATATAATGTTTAATGCGACGGAGGAAGCTATAAATTTGCTTATTGCCGCACAGCAGAAATGCGAAGATATTTATTGCAGCGGCGAGAATGCCGAGATAGTATTATTGAATGATAATAAAGAAAACAAATGAACATAAAATTATAAACCGCGTGAATTTTTGATTCACGCGGTTACTGTTTGTGGGTTACTTATTATAATCGGCGCTTTGCGCCCCGAAATTATTCATTATTCACCATTAGTTATTCATTAAGCAAGCAGTGCAAGTCACTTGCGCTGCTTCTCGATATCCTCCGCGGCGTACATAACCGAGGGGTTATTGTGCTTATCAAGGTCGGTGTTTGCCCACATTTCGTCGGCAACCTTGCCCCAGTTTTCAGCAGCGGTTCTTGTCTTATCGGCAAGGTCGTGCACGTCTTCGGGAGCGAGCATTTCGGTTGAATGTGCGCCGGAACGCTCTACCGCGCCTACGATGGCATCGGGGTTATCGAGAATCGGGCAGGGGCGAAGGTGGTTTTTGTTCCACGGCTGACCCTTGTAGTATTCCATAAATAACGGAGAGCGAAGTGCTTCAACAAGCGAAACATCCTTGATATTGACATTTGAATAGTGAACGAAAGCGCAAGGCTCAACATCACCGTGTGAGTTGATGTGCAGGTAGTGTCTGCCGCCTGCAATACAGCCCTGAACATATTCGCCGTCGTTCCAGAAGTCCATAAGGAAAATCGGCTGTTCGGTACGCGCTTTTCTTATAAGGTCATAGGCGCGTTTTCTCTGCTCGGCGCTTACCATAAGCTCGGTAACGGCATCCTTGCCTACGGGCATATAGGTGAAGAACCACGAGAACAGACCGCCCTGCTTAACGAGCCAGTCGATATATTCCGAGCCGCATACCTGCTCAACATTCTGTGAATGGTAGCAGATGGAGTAGCCGAATATAACTCCCTGCGCACGCAGCAGCTCTATGCTGTGCATAATCTTTTTGTAGGTGCCCTCGCCGCGGCGCATATCGGTATGCTCCTCATCGCCCTCGATTGAAATGGCGAGTATGAAGTTGCCGACTTCTGCAAGGTCCTTTGCAAACTGCTCATCAACGAGTGTGCTGTTGGTGAATGCAAGGAAAGCGCAGTCGCGGTGCATACGGCAGAGCTTGAGAATATCTTCTTTTCTCATAAGCGGCTCGCCGCCGGAGAAAATGTAAACGAATGTGCCGAGTTTTTTGCCCTGCTCAACAACGCTTGCAAGTGTTTCAAAGCTGAGCGAATTCTGTTTGCCGTATTCTGCAGCCCAGCAGCCTTTGCATTTAAGGTTGCAGGCGGCGGTGGGATCTATGAGAATTGCCCACGGGATGTTGCATTTATACTTTTTGATATTCTCTGTTCTTATGGCGAAGCTGTTCTGTGCAATGTTCAGCAGAACGGGGATGAACTTGTCGAGAACATCGGGGTTGACCGTATTAAGAATGTTCTTAATGAAACGGGTCCAGTTGTCATTGGGGTTTTTTAAAGATTTACGCAGATTGTCGTAAGTTACCTGGTTTGCGTGCTTAACATCCGCTTTTTCGACAATGTCAAGAACCTTGATAAGATTTTTGTCGGGATCGCGGCGTGCGTAATTCAAGACCTTTTTAACTGCCAAAGCGTATGCTTTTGACTTGAAGGTGGATTCCATTTGAAATACCTCTCAATAAAAATATTTTAACATAACATCGTATTGCGAACAGTCGCAACAAAGCACATTAAAGTATAGCATAATTAAGATTTAAGTCAAGCGAAAAGCCTTTTTGTAACATTTGTGTAATTAAAATCGGTAAAAGTTTACGAAAGTTCAAACTGTCCGGTGTAAAGTTTGTAATATTTGCCCTTAGCTTCTATAAGAGTATCGTGGTCGCCCTTTTCGATTATTTCGCCGTTTTCGAGTACCATAATGGCGTTTGAGTTGCGCACGGTGGAAAGTCTGTGGGCAATAACGAATACGGTTTTATTCTCCATAAGCTTATCCATACCTTTTTCTATAAGGCGCTCGGTGCGTGTATCAATGGAGCTTGTGGCTTCGTCGAGGATAAGCACGGGCGGGTCCGCAACCGCGGCTCTTGCTATGGCGAGCAGCTGGCGCTGGCCTTGCGAAAGGTTGCCGCCGTCACCGGTAAGCACGGTGTTGTAGCCGTCGGGCAGGCGGGTGATAAATGAATCTGCGTTTGCGAGCTTTGCCGCCGCAACGATTTCCTCGTGCGTGGCATCAAGTCTGCCGTAGCGTATATTTTCCTCGACCGTACCGGTGAAAAGGTGGGTATCCTGCAAAACCATTGCAAGTGAACGGCGCAGGTCATCCTTTTTGATTTTCTTTATATTTATGCCGTCGTAGGTGATTTTGCCGTCCTGCACGTCGTAGAAACGGTTGATAAGGTTGGTGATGGTCGTTTTGCCTGCGCCCGTTGAGCCTACAAATGCGATTTTCTGACCGGGCTTTGCATAAAGCGAAACATTGTGCAGTACGGTCTTTTTCTCATTGTAGCCGAATGTAACATCGTGGAAACGAACATCGCCGCACAGAAGCGTGTAGGTTATGCTGCCGTCTGCCGAGTGCGGATGCTTCCACGCCCACATACCCGTTCTTTCGGCGGATTCGGTAAGCTCGCCGTTTTCATCGTATTTTGCGTTTACAAGCGTTACATAGCCTTCGTCGACTTCGGGCTCTGCATCTATTATTTCAAAAATTCTTTCTGCACCGGCAAGTGCTGCAAGCAGGCTGTTTACCTGCTGCGAAACCTGCGTTATGGGGTTTGAGAACTGCTTTGTGTACTGTAAGAATGAGGCGAGCGAGCCGATTGTAAGCACGCCCTTGAAGCCGCCCACAAACAGCGAAGCAATGCCGCCGAGCTCCTTGCCGCCGAGCGAAAGTATAATGAATGCGCCGGCAGCGGCGGTTATGGTGAAATTGAAGTATGAGATATTGCCCATTATCGGCATAAGGATACTTGCAAATGTGTGCGCCTTGGTAGCCGATTTCCTGTAATTTTCGTTTATCTGCTCAAAGGCTTCCTTGGATTTATCCTCGCGGCAGAAAACCTTTACGACCTTCAAGCCCTCAATGAGTTCTTCAATATAGCCATTGAGTGCGCCCACCGCGGACTGCTGCTTGCGGAAATAGCCTGCGCTGCGCTTGCCTATGCCCTTTATGACCGCCAGCATAATGAACAGCATAATTATTATAAGGCAGGTGAGGGCGGGGCTGATATACACCATCATTGCAAATATGCCGACTATGGTGATAACAGACGAAATAATCTGCATAAGCCCCTGGCTTATCGCTTCGCGCACGGTATCGACATCGTTTGTGAAGCGGCTCATAAGCTCGCCGTGAGTGTGAGTGTCAAAGAATTTAAGCGGCAGATCCTGCAAATGATTGAAAAGGTCGCGCCTTAAAGTGTTGAGTGTGCCCTGCGCAAGGTTGAGCATAAGGCGTGACTGCGCATATTGCGCCGCAACACCGCAGAGGTAAACCGCGCCGAGCAGAACAAGGTATTTAATAATTTCGCTCATATCGCGCGAGCCGCTTTTGAGCATACCGTCTATGCAATTTATAACGGGTGTGAGCATATATGTGCCGAAAATGTTTGCAAGTGCGCTCACCACAACAAGAAGCGCTATGAATACAAGCAAAACTTTCTTTTTGACCACATAGGAAAGCAGGCGCATAAGTGTTTTTTTGGCGTCCTTCGGTTTTTCAAATTTCATTTTGCCGCCGGGACCGCCCTGCGGCTTGTTGTTTTTTGCCATTGTAATGCGCCTCCTTTACTGTTCCATTTTGCCTTCCTGCTGCGAAATGAACACTTCTTTGTAAATCTCATTGCGCTGCAGGAGCTCGTCGTGTGTGCCTATATCGTTTATAACGCCGTCATCGAGCACTATTATTCTGTCGGCGTGCTGTACGGAGTTTATGCGCTGTGCGATAATTATTTTGGTGGTTTCGGGCATAAGGCTTTTCATACCCTCGCGTATTTTCGCATCGGTAGCGGTATCAACGGCGCTTGTGGAGTCATCGAGTATAAGCACCTGCGGCTTTTTGAGAATTGCCCTCGCAATGCAAAGGCGCTGCTTCTGACCGCCGGAAACATTTACGCCGCCCTGACCGAGATCTGTTTGGTATCCGTCGGGGAAGCTCATAACGAAGCCGTCCGCCTGCGCTATTTCTGCTGCTCGGCGAATTTCCTCCATAGTGGCGTTTTCGTCGCCCCAGCGCAGATTTTCTTCTATCGTTCCGGAGAACAAAAGGTTGGTCTGCAAAACCATTGAAACGCTGTCGCGCAGAGCGCCGAGCTTATAGTCTTTAACATTTACGCCGCCTACAAGCACCTCGCCCTCGGTAACATCGTAAAGCCTCGGTATAAGCTGCACAAGCGAGGATTTTGCCGAGCCCGTACCGCCGATAATGCCGATCGTTTCGCCCGAAGCGATGCTGAGATTTATATTGTCAAGCACGTTCTTCTTGCCGTTTTTGTCGTACTTGAAGCAGACATTCCTGAATTCGATGCTGCCGTCTTTTGCGCGTTCGGCAACACTTGCGTTCTCATCGTCAATATCGGGCTTTTCGTCGAGTACGGCGCAGATACGCTTCATAGATGCTATTGCCATAACCGACATAACGAAAATCATCGAAATCATCATCAGCGACATAAATATCTGCTGAATGTATGTAATCGTGCTCATAAGGTCGCCCAAGAGCATATTGCCGCCGAGTATGAGCTTTGAGCCGAACCAGAGTATGAGAAGAATGCAGCTGTAAACGGAAATCGACATAATCGGACCGTTTAATATAATCAGCTTTTCCGCAAAAATCGAGGCATCGCGCAGCTCGTCGTTTGAAGCGGCGAATTTGTCTTTTTCGTGGCGGGCGCGCACAAACGCCTTTACAACGCGTATTGCGATAAGGTTTTCCTGAATGGAGGTGTTGAACTTATCATATTTTTTGAACATGCTTTCAAATCTTTTGTGCGCGGCGGCACCGATGCCGACTACCGCGGCAAACATAAACGGAGCGATGCAGAAGAATATCAGCGAAAGCTCTTTGTTTATGTTCAGAGCCATGGTGATTGCCATTATGAACATCAGCGGCGAACGCACAAGCATACGCAGCGCCATCATAAAGGCATTCTGCACCATATTTGTGTCGGTGGTCATACGCGTAATGAGTGAGCCTGTCGAGAATGAGTCTATGTTGCCGAATGAGAAATTCTGTATCTTGTTGAACAGAGCCTTTCTTAATTCCGCGCCGAAGCCCATACCGGCTTTTGCGGCAAAGAACGCCGCGCCCGCGCCGCATATAAGTGAGAACAGCGCAAGCACCATCATAATGCCGCCCGTGGCGAGTATAAGGTCGGTGCCCGTGTATTTGCCCAGACCGAGTTTAAGCAGAATATCCACCACTATACCTGTTTTTTCGGTGAGTGCCTGACCGCCTATGCCGCAGTCTATGATTATGGACATCATAAACGGAATGGCGACCTCTATAAGCACCTCAAACACAATGGCAAGCGGTGAAAGAATTGCAGGGACTTTGTATTTGCCCGCATAATGCAGCAGTTTTCTGAACATTTATCGTTTACCTCCGGATTTTATTGTTTTTCTTAAATCCTCGCGTGAGATATTCTGTGCAAGGTTTTCATGCAGCCGCTGCAAAAACGAAAACAGCTGCTCGCGTTCATCTTCACCGAAGCCGCTTAAAAGCTGCGTGTCGGTGGTGTCGCACACTTTGCGGAATGCTTCAAGCGCTTTAAAGCCGCTTTCGGTTACAGCAAGGCGGTTTTTTCTTGAATCTGCTTCATCCTGCCGGCGCGCTATAAAGCCAGCCTTTTCAATTCTGCCGAGCGAGGTGGCGGCGCTTGCGGGCGAAATATTGAGTGCCTTTGCAAGCTCGCGCTGTGTGCAGTCGGGGTGGCTTAAAATGTATTCAAGCATCATCGGCTGCCCGAAATACAGCCCCGTCTGCGAAGCATCGGTCATAATGTGGCAGCGGTGAAGAATCGAAACGGTTATAAGCTCTTTAACGAGCACATGGTTATCCATTGTTTCACTCCTGCAAAAAAATAGTTAAACATTTAATATTTTTGACCGATATATCTTAACACAAAGTGTTTTGTTATAATTCCAAAATAGAAAATAACCGATATTTCATTAAATTTAACAAATAGTTAAGATTTGTATATTTCTTCTTGTGATAAATAGATAAATTTTAAAATTGAGGAAATATTTGCTTAAATAGCCCAGGTAGAGAAAAAACTCCTTGAGAGGC
>JAZUJG010000414.1:0-5075 GCA_045642645.1 Acutalibacteraceae bacterium
TGTTCTGTCCTTGATTACCCAATCGGGATGCTCCTTATAGGTGCGCGACTTGATCTGCACATTGAACGGAGCGAGCCATATACCCGCCATATAGCCTTTTTTGTGAATTTCATCGGCAATATGCTTCATACCGCCGGGGAATTTTACGGGGTTGGGGTCAAGCCAGTCGCCGACGAATGTTTCGTATCCGTCGTCTATCTGCAATATTGAAACATTGTCCTTTGCAATATCATGCGAGTTGAGGTCGCGCAGAATAATATTCTCATCGATTTTCTGAAAATAATTGTACCATGAGGTGTAGCCCGAAAGGTGATCGAGCCTCGGCTTTGCAAGATTCATGGCGGGAAAGTAACCGTCGGACACTTCATCGTAGCCGCCGCCTGCCCTGAAAATATCAAAGAGCGCATACTCCGTACCCTTTTCAACGGTAACGCCCTCAACATCCTTGCTGAGTGTAAGGGTGTTTTTGTTCATATCGGCATAAATTACGGTGAAGCCCTGCCTTTCGGTAAGCGAGCCGATAAAATCGAATGTGCTGCCGTTTTTGATATATGTATATGTATGGCTGAAAAATTCGCCCGCTTTCTTCGGGAATTTCACAAAGCGGAAGTCTGCGGAAACACCTGCCATTTCTTTAAGCGGACGCGCGCAGGCAAGCGGAATAATATCTTTCATTTTATCGGATGCGACATATTCCTTTGAGGTAGTCCACGCCTGGTATCCGTTGCCGTAGAACTTGGAGCCTGCCTTGAAAGCGTAATCGAAAACAATGTCGACGCGGTCAAGCGTGATGCGCTCGCGTGCAGTAAGCGAAGCCTTTACGGCGCCGTCGGTTATTTCGCAATTCAACTCGTAGTGCGCATTCTTCGCGCCGCGCGCCTCAATCTTCTGACCGTTGCAAAAATATGTTACATAGAATACGGGATTATTCATAATAAAGCCGTCCTTTCCTGCATTATAGGTTTAGTTTACCATTTATTTCGGAATGTTGCAATATAAGTGCTGTGAAAAAATTAAAATATTCAGTGATACGCCGAGGTTATTCAGATAAAAACCAATATCGCAAATACACTTGATAGTGCTTTTTCTGTGTAGTGTTAGAAATCGTGTTAGAAAAACGCAAAAATAAAAAAAAGAACCCCGACCAATCACGGAAAACCGCGATATATCAAGATTCTTTCGTGGTCGGAGTGAGAAGATTCGAACTTCCGGCCTCTTGGTCCCGAACCAAGCGCTCTACCAAACTGAGCCACACCCCGAAATATATGTAATTATCAACACGCCTCAAAGCGCAAGTAGAATTATATACTATTGCTGCGATAAAATCAAGTGTTTTTGACGTTTTATTTTCAGTATATTTATTATCCTTGAACAAATACCGTAAATGTAGTAAAATATACTATCAAAAGGTTTCAAAAAAGCATAGCATTACACCGTGCGTCAAAAGGAGTTATATATGTCTTCACCCATTATAAAAATCAGCGACATTGACCCCACATTCGATTTCACCTCCGACACTCCGCATTTTTGGGACAATTATTGGTCAGGCGATTCAATATTAGGGCACGCTTTTGCCGATCCCGATTCGGAAAGCAAAACGATGCAGTTGTATCATCAGCTTCTATACAGCAGAGTTCTCCCTAACGGAGAGCGAATGGATTTAACTGCAGGCGGCAAAGCCGAATACCTGTCATGGCGCGATATGTGTTTCGGCAGCGATTCAATAATAGTAAGCTTCAGGTACAAAAAATATCGCAATATGTTAGTACAATTCATTGATTCCGTTGAAGAATGGCAGACGTTCATCGAAAAATACGTCAAAGCCTCGTACACTTTGGGCGGGGAAATAATTTTTCCGAAGCGACGCGGAGGAATTAATCAGTCAAGAGGGTGCAACCCTAAAATCTGCGACAGATGGGATCTTACATTGGAATGTATAAGAAAATATTATTCTAATGAAGAAAGCCCGTTAACCTCAGTGCTGACGGAAGATAAAGCTTTCTTTGATTTGTTCGTTGATTTCAAAGGATATGTTGATTATTTCTTTTTGCAGGATTGTGTAACAGATGATTGCAAGTCTGTCGACTTTTGGCTTGAAAGTGATAATTTCAAAGATTATCCGTTTCCTAAAAGCAAAGAAGAATATTACCTTTGGATCAAACGCGAGCTTGAATTTGTGAAAAAGCGAAATACCCGTATTGAAAAATTCTGTAAAACAACATAAAACAAGGGGCTGTCGCTTCACAGCGACAGCCCCTATTGTCATCATTTACAGTTCAGCCTCGTACTCGGTAACGTTAAGCACGGTTTCGCCGTCTATCTGTGCGGCGCAGGGGCGCGAAAATTTCACGCTGATTTTATTACCCGTGAATATTTTCACCATATCCGTTTTGCTTGTGTGCTCGCCCTTGAATATCGAGGGGAATGCAATAAGCGCTTTGAGCTTTGATTTACTGTGATAAATCACGACGGTGAGCTTGTCGGACTTTCTGTTCTGCTCCGGCGCCATTTTCATACCGCCGCCGTAAAATCTGCCCTTCATGGTGGTCGCAATCCACACATTGTCGAATTCATACTTTTTGCCGTCAACGGTTACGGTCGCGCGGCACGGTTTGAAATGGAAAAGCAAGCCCTTTATGGCTATGGATGAATAATTTATGACCTGATTGGGTGCTTTCTTTTTTATTTCATCCGCCACCTCGCAGCAATAGCCGTCAATGCCGAAGCCCATATTATTTATAAACAGTTTTTCGGTACCGTTAACGCGCACCACGGGCAGATTTTTGAGGTATTCGTTCACAAGCACCTCGTCGCCGGGCTTTTTGTCGATATCGGCAAAGAAATCGTTGCCCGTGCCGCTGCCCAGCAGGTAAACATTATTCTTTATTTCAACGCCGCGCATGGCATTTATGAAATAGTTGAGAGTGCCGTCGCCGCCGAGCAGCACGACCTCATCCTCGGGCGCAAGCTTGCCGAAATACTCGGGGTAATCAAGCCCCACCGCGTCAATAAGCTCGTGATTTGCAGCCGCCTGCGGCTTTATGCCGTTATTTGCAAGTGAATTATAAAGGTAGTATTTCATATTAACAACCCTTTCATAATAATCCCGTTACTATAAGAAGCTCGCCTATTGTATAAGTAAGCATCACAATAAAATGCGAACGCTTTTTGCCGTCTTTTTTGAAGCGCACCACAAAAAGTGATGAATCCGAAATGAAGAAAAGGAACGCGCCTATGCAGGTGAGCACCGTGGCAGGCTCAAAGCAGCTTATCATTCTGAAAAGCGCAAAGCAGTTCATTGTGCCGTTTACGAGCAGGTAAAAGAACATTGAGTAAAACAGCGCCTTTGAAAGATACGGCTTGAGGATATTGAACACATACACCACCGCCGCCGCGAACAATGCCCCCAGCACAACTATCAGCACGGGGTTGATTTTTGAAAAATCAAGGCGGTCAAAATAGCTCACAATAAACAGCGCATGGCTCACCATAAACGATACGCCGCCCGCAGCAAACCATTTTACGCTCGGCTTCATCAGCAGCACATCGCCCAGCCAGCTGAAAAACAGTGCAAGCACAACGGTAATGCTGACTTCGCCGGCGGCAAAAACATAGAAACCGAGCAGCGATGAAAGCAGAAGCGGCTTTGTGATATTGCGCAGCGTTTTTGCATACTTTGCCGAAGCACTGAGATGAACAACCGTGGAAACGGCAAAAATCAAAAGAAAGACATATTTCATAATGTACTCCGTTTATTAAACGGGCTGTAAAAAACACAATGTTTTTTACAGCCCTTATTATCGGTTTATTTTACCATCTGTTCTCAACGTATTCGCAGAATGCGTACATATCCTTGATTTCGAGCTTCGTGCCGTCATCAAGAATAACAAAGCCGTTCCACAAGCCGTGTACCTGGTGGCTGTGCATTCTCATAACAAGTGCGTTTGTATCGGCGTGGTGGTCGTAGAACGGTGTCATTGTCAGTTCAAATCTGCCGTCCTCGGAAACGAACTTCCACGGATTCATATACTTGTCGGGCTTCGGGAAGGTTTCAACATCGACCGCGCCGACCTTGTGAGCCTTGCCGTCGTAGAAAACGCAGGTTTCGGTGGCGTTGCTTTCGTCGCCTATGCCCCAGGTGATTTCAAAGCCGAAGATATGCTTTTTGCCCTCGGCATCGGTGATATAGGTTGAGCCGTTGCCCCAATACCAAACAAGGCTGTAGGGAGTGTCTACTCTGCCCCAGTCAAGCACGCAGAAGGTGTCTTCCTTGGAAAATTCGTAAACCTTGTTGCCCTTTTTGTATGTACCGCTGCAGGGCATTGAGTTCTGCTTGGTGGTCATAAAGTAGCGGTCGGGATGACCGGCAAACGGAAGAACGGTGGTGATATTTTCGTGATTCGGGAAAATATCCATCTCAAATTTGCACTCGACATCCTTCATTTTGAACCACAGTGTACGGCTTGTTTCCTTGGTATCGAACTCAAATTCGGCGCCGCCGAAAGCCATTTTAACATTGTTGGGAACATCGCCCTTGGGCGGGAGAACGTATTTATCCTTACCGCCGAGGAAAAGAGCCATGGGAGCGGCAATGCTTTCGCCTGTGGTGAGGTCAACGAGTGCTGCCGAAACGTAACCGCCGAGCGAAATATTTGCCATGCTGAGCTGCACCATAAGCTTGCCGTTGGAAATCTGGTAGAAATCCCATTCCTTGCGGCGCATTTTTGCCTTAACGCTGTTGCGGTCATAATCAAAAACATTGTGACGCGCCCAGCCCTTTGCAAGCAGAGTACCGTCGGCACTCAGGAGCTTTGTGGGCTCTGTATATGCGGTCTGTTTGCTTTTGTAATTGGCTTCCTTCCAGCCGATATAGGTTTTTTCCATATATAAATCCCCTTTCGTGATTTACTTATTGTTGACATTATACTAAATTCCAAAAATTATATCAAGAGTTTTATACAATATAATCTTTATATTTTTCAAGGTCATAAATATCGGCGGTCACATCGAGCACAATGCCGTTTTCATCGTACTGCTCGCTGTGCACGATTCCGTTTTTTCTGAGTGCGGCGCTC
>JAZUJG010000415.1:0-6883 GCA_045642645.1 Acutalibacteraceae bacterium
CCCACAATAGGTGACCTCGCGTGCAGACTTGCAGCTTCCGGCACCTATGTTGACGAAACGGGTATAGTAAATTACGAGCCCTGCGGCGAAATGTTCCTTGCGGCAGGCATCGTGGGCGTGCTTGTGTTCATACCGCTCATAATTCTGCGCAAAAAGGGAATTGACAAAAAGGATGCTGAATAATAATGAAAACTCTGTTACTTTCATCACTTACCAAAGTATTCAAAGATACCGCACCGAATTACTGCGAGTTTACCGCGGCAAGCGCACTTAAAAATGAGCGTTACTCGTTCCAGGTAGCCGTTCTGCCCGAAAAAAAGGCGGAGGAAAAGCTCAATGTTTCCGTTAAAACCGCACTTAAAGGCGTAAAGGCTTTTGTTGTGGAGAATATCCCCTCGGGTCTTTCGGCTTATGAGAGCCGCGACAGCTTCCACTACGATATTGACCGCACCGAATTCCCCGATTTACTGCGTCCGTGCGGCGATACCGTAAAGCTCAAAAAAGGCGAATGGGCTTCTCTCTGGATTGAATACATACCAAGCGGCAACATAAAGGCGGGTAAAAAGAAAATCACCGTTGAGCTTTGCGCCGCAGGCGAGAAAATCGAAAAGGTGTTTACACTCAATATTATTGACGCCGCTCTGCCCGAGCAGGAACTGCTGTTTACAAACTGGTTTCACAATGACTGCCTTTGCACACGCTACGGTGCGGAGCCTTTCGGCGAGGAGTATTGGCGCATAGTTAAGAATTATATTCAAAACGCAGTCGACCACGGGCAGACTATGATACTTACACCCGTATTCACGCCGCCGCTCGATACCGAAGTCGGCAAGGAGCGCCCTACGGTGCAGCTTGTGGATGTTAAAAAGACCAAAGACGGCTACACCTTCGGCTTTGAAAATTTTGAAAAATATATTGCACTGTGCCTTGAATGCGGCATAAAGGCGTTTGAAATTTCACATTTCTACACCCAGTGGGGCTCACTCGCCGCACCGAAAATCGTTGCCGAGGTAAACGGTAAGCAAAAACGCATTTTCGGGTGGGAAACGAAATCTCACGGCAAGGCATATACCGAATTTCTCACGGCGTTTGCCGCCGCGTTTATAAAAGAGGTCAAAAAGCTCGGCATAAAAGACCGCTGCTGGCTGCACGTTTCTGATGAGCCGAGCAAGGAGCACAAGCCCGACTACAAAAAATCAGCCGATACCGTTCACGCACTTTTCAAGGGCTTTCACACCTTCGATGCGCTTTCGGATATCGAATTCTACCGCGAGGGACTTGTGGAAACACCCGTCTGCGGCATAGAGCACGCCGATTTGTTTAAGAGTGAGGTCAAAAATTTCTGGACTTACCATTGCTGCGGTCATCTGCGCGAGTTCGTACCGAACAGATTTTTCGCGCAGCCGTCAATGCGCAACAGAGTGCTCGGTCTTTTACTTTATAAATACGATGCGCAGGGCTTTTTGCAGTGGGGCTACAATTTCTGGTATTCGCAGTATTCGCGTTACGAAATCGACCCGTTCACCGTAACCGATGCGGGCGGCGCGTTCCCCTCGGGCGATGCGTTTTTCGTGTACCCGGGCGCAGACGGCGCACCGCTCAACTCCATAAGGTACGAGGTTTTTGCAGAGGGCTTGCAGGATATGCGCGCATTGAGATTGCTTGAAAGCCTCAAAGGACGCAAATATGTTCTTGCCCTCATTGAAAACGGGCTTGATGTACCGCTCAGCTTCAAGGAATATCCGCACGAGCAGAACTGGCTGCTCGCTTTAAGAGAAAAAGTCAACGCCGAAATAAGCGCTGCATTATAAAAGAGGTCTTAACAATGGCAAAACAGAAAAAGAATGTAAAAAGAAATGTGCCGGAAAAGCACACTCGCAAAATCGCCACAAAGGGCGCGGACAGATTTTTCTTCTACCTCTGGCAGTTCACGTGGGGTCTGCCCGTAAATCTTATAGGCTTCATCGTGTTCCTTGTAACATATAAAGGGCATCGGCACGAGCGTTTCTGCAACGCGTTCATTACATACATTCCCGGTAATTTCGGCGGTCTTTCGCTCGGTCTGTTCATATTTATGCGCGAGGGCGGCGCGGATGTCTGGGAGCACGACACCAAAATTCACGAGTACGGTCACACCATTCAGTGCCTGCTGCTCGGCGGTCTGTATTGGTTTGTAATCGGCATTCCCTCGGCGGTGTGGTGCAATCTGCCGTACTTCCGTAAGCTCAGAAAAGAAAAGAACATCTCCTACTACAAGCTCTATTGCGAAAGCTGGGCAAACAAGTGGGGGCAAAAGTGGAGCGGCTATAAGCAGATAGAGAAAAGATGAAAACAGTTTGTGATTATATGATAATTCAGCGCTCTGCCGACGGCTTCGGCAGAGTTGCGTTTACGGGTGAATTCAGCGGCAGCGGCGATTACGCCGTTGTTGCGCGCGTTATGCGCGAGGATGATAATTTCACCGTAGTTCCGTGGCAGGTCTGCACTATCACCGAAAGCGGCTGGGAGGTCGAGCTTACCGTACCGGAGGGCGGACTTTACCGCTTTGAAGCACGCGTTTGCCCCGGTGTTGCTTCACCGTGCAACAATCGCTACGACTGGTGCTCGCTTATAGCCTGTGTGCAGCACGTGGGCGTGGGCGATGTGTTCGTTATGGCGGGGCAGAGCAATATGTCCGGCTACGGCAGGGACCCTGCATACGACCCGCCCGAGTTGGGCGTTCACCTTTTCGACAATCGCGGTCAATGGGTGCTTGCGGCTCATCCGCTTAATTCATCACCAAATGCCGTTTACTGTAACAATGACGATTCCTCCGGCACTTCGCCCGGGCTCGCTTTCGGCAGAATGATGCACCGCAGGCTCAGTGTGCCCGTGGGGCTTGTTGCCGCGGCGCGCGGCGGCTCGTCGCTCGAGCAGTGGAATCCCGCGGAGGGAAACCCCGACCTTTACCGCGAGCTTGAAAAAAAGCTTGAAGAAGTCGGGAATTTCGCAGGTATGATATGGTACCAGGGCTGCAACGAAACGGTCGAGGAGGATGAAGCCGACTCGTACCTTGAAAAATTCACGCAGACGGTTTCGCTCTGGCGTGAAAAATTCGGTTATTTCCCCATAGCCACCTGCCAGCTTAACCGCCACGCCTCAAAGGACGGCGAGCGCGACAGGCTCTGGGGCAAGGTGAGGGAGGCACAGCGTCAGGCGGCTCGCAGCATAGAGGGCGTTTACATAGTCCCCACAATAGATATGCACACCGTTGACGGCATACATAACGCAAGCGGCGCCTGCATTACCGTGGGCGAGCGCCTTGCGAATGTTATGCTTAAAGGTCACTACGGGCTTCCGGGAACATTCGCGCCGAGCATTACAAAAATCACTCGCATTGATGCGCGTACAGTCCGCCTTGCGTTTGACGGTCGATATATGCTGCGCACTATGGACGATATTGCCACCGGCATACATATAGAGGATGAACTCGGCTTGCAGAAATGCACTAAAATTTCCGTTTGCGATGACGGCGCACTCGTTACCGCAGAGCGCGACATAGGCGAAAATGCAGTTTTCCACGCGTATTGGGAAAGAGAAGTTCCCGCATTCTTCATACGCGATATAAACGGTATGCCCATGCTTGCGTGCTACGGAGTGGAAATAGAGTAATGAAAAACCGCAACTTCACAATTCTCTGGGTGCGTGATGCTTTGCTTGCGGCATCGGCTTCGCTCACATCGGTATCGGTGCTGTCGGGGCATCTGCTTTTTACGGGTATGGCAGAAAGCAAGGTTAGTTTTTATCTCGCCTTTGTGCCGCTTGTAAATCTCGCGGTATCGCTGCTGTTTTCTGGCATAGCCGCGCGCACCGAAAAAACCGTTGCGGCATATTCCGCATTATGCCTTGCGTCAGGTCTGCTTACGGCGTTTTATGCTCCCGTATTCAAATCGGCGGGCAGCGAAAGTACACTGTTTATATGCGTTATGGCGCTCGGCAGTCTTGTTACCGCAATTACCGCAGTGCGCACAATATTTGACTACAAGTTGCCCTGCGAGGTTATGGAGCTTGACTCATACTCGCTGTATGTATCGGTAAGCGGCATAGCGGGCGGCGTTTTCGGCATAGGCGCGGGCGCGCTTTTGACTTTCGGCTACAAAAAACTGCCGTTTGTAAAGGCCACCTGTGCGGCGTATATCGGCGCGGCTGTGTGCCTTTGTACTGCCGCGGCTATAAACAAAACGCTTAAAAAGATTCCATCTGCCGCAAAGCGCGAAGCAGGCGCACAAAGCGGCGCAGGCGTAAAAGCGCTTATGAAAAACCGTCAGTTCAGAATACTTGTAATCCCGAATCTATTACGCGGTATAGGTATGGCTGCGGTGCCGATGATGACCGTTTTTGCGGTAAATGCAGGCGTTATAAACGAAACCGACGGCGCCGCCGTTACCGTATGCACCTATGCGGCAACGCTTATAAGTTGTTTAATGTATGCCTACCTTGCGCCGCGGCTTAAAGCATCGCGGCTTGTGGTGGCGGGTGCAGTTCTTTTCTGTGTGCTTATTCCCTGCCTTAAAGGCGGCAAAATTCCATTTTTCATCTGCTACACGGCGGCGTATATAGGTTACTATGTGGTAAGTTGCGCCATTCCCGACCTCGTCTACCGCAACGCGCCGACAGAAATTATGAGCGTTTTCCATACATGGCGGCTTGCGCTTTCGACCGTAGGCACAACTGCCGCAACTGCCGTTTTCGGTAAGCTTATAGGCAAAGTGCCGTCTGTATGGCTTATAGCCGCAGGCTGTGTTACGCATATAGTCTGTGCCGCGGTGTATTACGTGGTATATGCACAAAGCGAAAAAAATCGCCGTACGGCGAAATGATAAAGGCGGAATGTATATGAAATTTATTGCTCACAGAGGTGCCTGCCTCGAATTGCAGGAGGATACCCTTGCAGCGCTCAACAGAGCCGCGGACTACGGCGCATTTGCCGTGGAATGCGATTTGCGCTATACCGCCGATGGTGTGCTTGTGCTTTACCACGACAGAGAGCTTACGCGCCTTACGGGGAATGAATCGAGAGTTATTGATATTACTTACGCCGAAATGAAGAAAATACTTGCGGAATCGGGCAAAACGCTCACCACATTCGATGAGCTCGTTTCGGGCTTCAACCGTAAATCCGCGGTGCTTTTCGATATTTCGTTCGATGCACTTGAAAAGGACTTTTACCGCAGAATATCGGATGTGCCGTTTCGCGCGATTGCGGGCATACACGCCATTGGGGAAGCAAAGCTCGCTTCCGGATACTTTGCAAAGGAAAATATCCTTGCCTTTATGCCGAAGGACGGCGTTCCCTCGCAGTTTGCCGAGGCGGGCGCGGGCAATATAAGGCTTTGGGAGCATTGGACTGGGGCGCTCCCCGTTCACGAGGTGCGCAAGACCTTGCCGCCGGATAGGGAAATATGGATAATGGCGCGCGACGGCAGCATAAAGCATCCGCTTTTCTGTATGAACGGCTCACGCGCTTCCATTGAAAAATTCACAGCCTGCGGCGCAGATGCTATGCTTCTCAATGATATTAAGCTTGCAGTGGAGGTCGACAAATGACGGCTGACAGCGAGGTATTCGTTTTTAACGGCATAAAGCTTAAAATCTCGCATCCGCAGGAGCTTGTGTGGCGGCTGCAATCACAGCAGAACGGCGTATTCGATGACGGCGGCGCGGCACAGACACTTGCCGCCGACCTGAAAGAGCCGCTTCCGGAAACGCCGCACAAATTAGATATACCGGATGCATCGGCGCGGCATACAATCACCGCCGCCGATGAATCATTTGTTGAAATCACCGCCGGAGCCGTGAATTTTTACGGTGCCGACGGCGGTCTTAAAAGAAGCCTTACAAGCATAAAAGCCGAAAACGGCGATACGGTGTTCACGCTTTCGCTTACCGAAAACGAAAAGATTTTCGGCACGGGCGAGCATTTTGACACCGTGCAGCGCAGGGGCAGGAAATTTCACATTTACGCCATAGATAAATGGTGCCGCACACACGGCAACAGCTACCTGCCCATTCCGTTTTTCATAAGCAGCGAGTGTAACGGCGTGTATATAAACAGATACGAGCATTCCGTTTTCGATATCGGCAGAAGAAAAAGAGATGAAATAAAAATCACGCAGCTTCACGCGCCGCTTGATATGTATGTGTTCCTCAATGAAACGCCGCAGGAAATTCTCACGGCGTACAGCCGCATTACGGGCTTTGCCCCGATGCCTGCGGATTGGTGCTTCGGCACGCTCGTGTGCCGCTATCACCCCGAGTTTTCAACAAAAGAGGGCATTATTGCCATGGCGGATGCTATGGAGGAAAACCGCTTCCCGTGGGATGCCGTAATCACGGAGGGCTGGGGAACATTCAACAAAACGCGTTGGGATGAGCTCAAAGAGGTCAGCGAAAATATCCACGCGCGCGGCAAAAAAATGATGGTGTATGAGCAGTGCGGCAAGTACCCCGACAATGCCGAGGAGTATTTTCTGCTCGGCGACGAATACGCCGTACAGTCGACCGAGGGTACGCTGCTGCGGCAGACGCGCTCAATGAATCTGCTCGATAATTTTCACCGCAAAAAGATGCGCTGCCTTGATTTGACGAACCCCGAAAGCATAGAAAAATGGGAGAAAATCTGGGGTGTGCTTATAAACGATGTGGGCGTTGACGGCGCCAAAATCGACTTTTGCGAGCAGTTTCCCGATAAGGATATCATCAAATTCAAGGACGGCAGAAGCCCTTTTGCCGCACACCATTGGTTCCCGACTTACTACAACACCCTGCGTTACCGCCATTTTAACGAACGCCCCGACGGCGGTATGGTGTTTGCGCGAGGCGGCGGCATAGGCGCACAGCGTTT
>JAZUJG010000416.1:0-8142 GCA_045642645.1 Acutalibacteraceae bacterium
GGATGACTCCTGGTACAACGACCAGGCATACGCCGACACGCTCAATAAGGATGCAATCGAAAAATTCATTGAGGTCACCCACGAGCGTTATAAGAAGACTGTCGGTGATGAATTCGACAAGGTCGTACCCGCAATTTTCACCGATGAGCCGCAGTTCCAGCGCAAGCGCGTACTGAATAATTCATTTGATAAGGAACGCACCGTTCTGCCGTGGACAGACAAAGTTCCCGAACTTTACAAGGAATTATACGGCGCGGATATACTTGATACCCTGCCCGAGCTTTTCTGGGATTTGCCCGACGGCGAGCCTTCTGTGAACAGATATTATTACCACGATTTCATTTCCGAATTATTCACCCGCAGCTTTGCCGACACTATTGGCGGCTGGTGCGAAGAAAACAATATCGCACTCACAGGTCACATGATGGAGGAGCCTACCCTGCACAGTCAGACCGCCGCACTCGGCGAGGCTATGCGCTCGTACCGCGGTTTCGGTCTGCCGGGTATTGATTTGCTCTGTAACCGCCACGAATTTACCACCGCAAAGCAGGCACAGTCCGCAACGCACCAATTCGGCAAGGAAGGTGTACTTTCGGAGCTGTACGGCGTTACTGGTTGGGATTGCGATTTCAGAACATATAAGCACCAGGGCGACTGGCAGGCAGCACTCGGCATCACCGTGCGCGTACCGCACCTTTCGTGGTATGCCATGAAGGGCGAAGCAAAGCGTGACTACCCCGCTTCTATTCACTATCAGTCACCGTGGTACAAGGAATATTCCGCAATTGAAGACCATTTTGCGAGAGTGAACACCGCGCTCACACGCGGCAAGCCCGTTATTAAGGTTGCGGTAATCCACCCGGTTGAAAGTTTTTGGCTGCATTGGGGACCGAACGACAAATCCGCAGTTCTGCGTGACAGTCTTGATGAAAAATTCGATAATATCACAAATTGGCTGCTTGAGGGCAGTATAGATTTCAACTTCATTTCCGAATCGCTCTTTCCCTCGCTCTGCGAAAAGGGCTCGTTCCCGCTCAAAGTGGGCAAAATGGCTTACGATGCGGTAATAGTACCCGGCTGCGAAACTCTGCGCTCGACCACGGTGGAAAGGCTCAAAGCATTCCGCGAAGCAGGCGGCAAGCTTATATTTATGGGCGAAGCCCCCACGCTTGTTGATGCGGTGAAATCCGACGAGGGCAAAAAGCTTTACGATGCTTCGGTGAAAACGGACTTTACACGTTCCGCAATTCTCGGCGCACTTGAAAGCGAAAGAACGGTTACATTGAGATACGGCAACGGCAAGCTCAGCACCGACCTCATTTACCAGCTGCGCGAGGATGCCGACTGCCGCTGGCTGTTTATATGCCACAACTGCGAACCGTATAACAAGGATGTGGATGACGGAAATGACTACCGTTTCACCGTAAACGGAGAATATTCGGTTGAGGTCTACGATACGCAGAACGGCGATATCCGTCCCGTTGCCGCAGAGTACATAAACGGCACAACTGTAATAAAAACGAAGATGTACAGCTATGATTCCGTGCTTTACAAATTGGTCGAAGGTAAATCAGCAGCTGAGTGCAAAGCTGCCGAAAAATACGATTTTGCCGCGATGCCTGCGCAGATGCTCGACTACGAGCTTTCGGAACCGAATGTACTCCTGCTCGACAATGCCGAATTCAAGCTTAAAGGCGAAGCCGATTTCTCACCCGCCGAAGAAATTCTGAGGCTTGACAATATCTGCCGCGACAGGTGCGGACTTCGTCACCGCAGCGGTCATATAGTGCAGCCCTGGGTAACCGGCGATGTACCGCCGATTTCCGAACTCACATTAAGATTCCGTTTTGAAAGCGAAATTGATTACACGGGTGCATTCCTTGCTATTGAGGACTGTGAAACCGCAGAAATCGTATTTAACGGCGAAAAGGTAAACAACGTTTCGAGCGAATACTATGTGGATATTGATATTGACAAGGTCGCTCTGCCGAAAATCCAAAAAGGTGTAAACGAACTGCTTGTTACGCTGCCGTTCGGTGAAAGGTCCAACACCGAAAATCTGCTTATACTCGGTGATTTCGGTGTTAAAGTCAACGGCAGATTTGCAAAAATCGTTGAAAAGTCCGCAAAAATTACTTTCGGTGAACTTAATTCGCAGGGATTCCCCTTCTACGGCGCGAATGTAACCTACAAATTCAGAGCCGAAACGAAAAACGGGCTTGCAATGCGCGTTTCGGACTACCGCGGCGCACTTATGAGCCTTAAGGTCGACGGCAAAGACGAGGGCAGAATAATCTATCCGCCGTACATAATCGAGGACAGGGAAATTGCCGACGGTATGCACGATTTTGAACTGACACTGTTCACCCACCGTTATAACACATTCGGTCCGCTTCACCTTGTAAATGTTAAGGAAAGCTGGCACGGACCGGGTGCATGGCGCAGCGAGGGTACAAACTGGACTTATGAATATGTTTTAAGAACAACGGGCATACTCTCAACACCCGAACTGAAAAAGTAAGCAACAGAAACAGCAAAGGCTTCACGGAAAAGCACCGTGAAGCCTTTGGTTTTTTTATTTTGTTTTGACAGCCGTCAAATAGAAATATCGTTTGCGATTTTATAAAGCTCAAGGTCAATAGTCTTTTTCATATTGAGAGCTTCAATAATATCGTAGTCGATAATTCTGTCTTTGCTGATAACAACAACTCTGTTGCCGATATCCTGCTTTAAAAGCTCGACTGCATAGTGGCCCATACGGCTCGCAAGAACTCTGTCGCGTACCGAGGGAGAGCCGCCGCGCTGAACATGACCGAGAATGGTCGCTCTGCTTTCAACACCGGTTTTTTCCTGGATATACTTTGCGAGCATACCGGGCTCAACACCCTTGACACCCTCTGCAACAATTATAATGAAATGCTGCTTGCCGGTCTTCTGTGTACGGCGCATTCTTTCGATTATGTAGGAATCAATATCGTAATCGACCTCGGGAATAAGTATGCAGGTCGCGCCCACTGCGATACCTGCGTTAAGTGCAAGGTAACCGGCATTTCTGCCCATAACCTCTACAACGGAGCAGCGGTCATGAGATTCGGTGGTATCACGGATTCTGTCGACCATATCCATAATGGTGTTAAGAGCGGTATCGTAACCGATTGTGTAATCGCAGGAAGCGATATCGTTATCGATAGTACCGGGGATGCCTATGCAGGGAATGCCCTTAAGAGTAAGAGCGCGAGCGCCCTTAAAGGTGCCGTCGCCGCCGATGGCAACTATGCCCTCAAGACCGAATTCCTTGCAGACCTCAACCGCCTTATCCTGAACTTCGGACTCGGCAAATTCGGGGCAGCGTGCGGAATAGAGCATTGTACCGCCGCGATGGATAATGTCGGAAACGGAACGAAGATTCATTTCGAACATATCGCCGTCAACAAGACCTTTATAGCCGCGGCGAATGCCCATAACCTTCATACCGTTTTCACAACCGCTTCTGACAACTGCACGGATGGCAGCGTTCATGCCGGGGGCGTCGCCGCCGCTTGTAAGAACACCAATTGTTTTCACTACGATTACCTCCACGAATAAAACAAAATTTACAAATAGTGAGTATAGCACAATAAAAATAATAAGACAAGTATAAATTGTCAAAAGGAATCAAAAAAACGCGTTTTATTCCCTTACGACCACATTTTCCTCACCGAACGCAAGTCTGAGTTCGTTTATAAGCGGCTCATTTACGCTCGTGAGGAAATCAGCACCGAGAAATTCATAGGAACTGTTTTCAGTATTGTAAACATACACGGGCATATTGCCTTCAAATATCGAAAGCAGCGTTTTTATGCGCGGCAATTCATATTTTTTTTCCGGGTAAAGCCTTATAAAGATGCCTGATTTTTTCTTTTTACCCGCTGCTTCGACAGATTGTCTTAAAGCACTCGCCTGCTGCGGTTTCTTAATAATATCGGGCGGCAAATCCGCGGCAGAGCGCGGTGCCTGCCGTATTCTTTCGGGCAGGAATTTAAGCTCGTCATCCTTTACGGAAAGTCTTCCTTCGGCAATGATTATGCTGCCGACACAAAGGAACTGACCGTATGCCGCAAGCACCTTCGGGAAAACTATCATTTCAAGCGAGCCGAACAGATCCTCCGCACCGCAGAATGCCATAATATCGTCACGCTTTGTGACCTTTTTCTTGATTGAGGTAACAATCATCAAAAGCCTTGCGTCCTTATTGTCAACGGAGTCGGGTGCCGTTTCGACCGCCGTGAGCAAATCGACTGTTCGAGGGCTGCCTATTGCTTCGCAGACTTCCCTATACTCCTCAAGCGGATGTCCGGAAAAGTACAACCCCGAAACCTCTTTTTCAAACGAAAGCAGTTCCGCTTTCGGCAGCTCCGCACAATGTGAAAAATCCGGCTGAGAAGACTCCTGCTCCCCGGCAAAGCCCGAAAACAAATCGAGCTGACCGCCTGCATGCAGGTCATTTTCGCGCGCGGCTTCATCAATGGCGGTATCAAGGTTAATAAGCATTTCCTTGCGGTTAAGACCGAGCCCGTCAAGCGCGCCCGCTTTTATGAGGCATTCAAGCGCACGGCGATTCAAATCCTGCCCGGAAAGGCGTTTACAAAAATCCCAATAGGATTTGTAAGCGCCGTTTTCGGCTCTGTCGCGTTCGACGCTCTCTATAAGATGCCTGCCGAGATTTTTAACGGCAAGCAGCGAAATAACGATACCTGTTTCATCTGCTTTAAATATAGCACCGCTGCGGTTTACATGGGGCGACAATACGGGAATACCGAGCCTGTCACATTCATTTTTGTAAAAAACGGTTTTGGTTTCATCCCCCGTAACACTTGTAAGCATTGCGGCAAGAAATTCCTTGGGGTAATTCACTTTAAGGTAAGCGGTTTGGTATGCTATAAGTCCGTATGCGGCGGTGTGGCTTTTATTGAAGCCGTAGGAAGCAAATGAAATCATATCCGAAAATACGGCATCGGCGGTTTCGGCATCAATACCGCGGCGAACGCATCCTTCTATAACAACATTGCCGTTTTCATCGCAAAGACCGTTTATGAAAATATCGCGTTCACTTTCCATAACATCGCGTTTTTTCTTACTCATGGCGCGGCGCACCACATCGGCTCTGCCGAATGAATAACCCGCAAGCGTTCTGAAAACGCGCATTACCTGCTCCTGATACACCATGCAGCCATTGGTTTCATCAAGTATCTCTTTAAGCTGCGGTGTGCGGTAGGATATATTTTCGGGATTTTTTCTGTTGACAAGATATGTGTCGATAAAAAACATCGGTCCCGGGCGGTAAAGCGCTATTGCGGCGGCAATATCGGAAAATCTTTCGGGTTGCATATTGGTTATGAGGTTAGTCATACCCGCGGACTCGCATTGAAATATGCCAACGGTATTGCCTGCCGACATTTCGGTAAACACCTTTTTATCGTCAAGCGGAATATTCTCAATATTAAACGAGGGGGTGTGCTTACGAATATCGCGCACGGCATCGTTAATTACGGTGAGTGTTCTCAAACCGAGGAAGTCCATTTTCAAAAGACCGAGCTGTTCGATTTCGGTCATGGTGTACTGTGTTACGGGCTGGTCACCGTTACGCGCAAGCGGCACATAGGATGAAACATCGTCACGCGTAATGACAACACCCGCCGCGTGTGTCGAGGCATGGCGCGGCATACCCTCAACACGCATGGCGGTATCGAGGATTTTTCTGACATTTTCATCGGTTTCGTAAAGCTTTTTAAGTTCGGGATTTTTGGTAACGGCACTTTGAATATCGGGATAGTCGCGTGTGAGCTGCTTCGCGACGATATCGCCCGTATTATACGGCAAGCCGAGCGCCCTTGCGACATCGCGCACCGCCGCTTTCGCCTGCAAAGTACCGAATGTAACTATCTGCGCAACTCCCGAGGCGCCGTATTTTTCGGTAACATAATCTATAACTTCACCGCGGCGCTCATAGCAGAAATCTATATCAATATCAGGCATACTTACTCTTTCGGGATTGAGAAAGCGCTCGAAAAGCAAATCGTTTTTGATGGGGTCGATACCCGTAATGCCGAGAGCATAGGCGCAAAGACTGCCTGCCGCCGAGCCCCTGCCGGGACCTACGGGGATATTTTTGCTCTTGGCATATTTTATGAAATCGGCAACAATAAGGAAATAATCGTTAAAGCCCATACGGCTTATAACGCCGAGCTCGTATTCGAGCCTTGCGGAATACTCTGCAGGCACATCGCCCATAAGGCGTTCAAGTCCGTTCACGCACTCACTGTGCAGGTATTGCTCGTGATTTTCAGAAGGTGCATCGAAAAGCGGCAGCTTTGTAACGCCGAACTCAAAATCAAAATTGCAGCGCTCGGCGATACGCATTGTATTTTCAAGTGCTTCGGGATAATTCGGGAACTGCGCCGCCATTTCATCGCCGCTTTTGAGGTAAAACTCATCATTTTCAAAATCAAGTGCATTTTCCTCGCCGACAACAGTATTGGTCTGAATGGCGATAAGCACGCGCTGCGTGTCGGCATCGCTCTTTGTGCAGTAATGAACATCGTTGGTGGCGGCAACGGGAATATTGAGCTTGCGGCTTATATCTATTACGCCGTCGATAACCTCCTGTTCCTCGGTCATATCGTGATTCTGAATTTCAAGGAAATAGTTGCCGTGACCGAAAGTTTCGTCATACCATTTTGCGGTTTCAAGCGCGGCTCCGGTATCGCGCGCAAGAATTTTCTGTGCGACTTCTCCGAAAAGACAGCCCGAAAGCGCAATAAGCCCCTCGTGATATTCTGCGAGAAGCTCTCTGTCGATTCTCGGCTTGACATAAAATCCGTCTATCCATGAAGCAGAAACAAGTTTAATGAGATTTTTGTATCCGGTTTCATTTTCGCACAACAAAATAAGGTGGTAGCGTTCATTATCAATACCGTGCACTTTATCAAAACGTGAGCGCGGTGCAACATACATTTCACAACCGATAATGGGTTTTACGCCGTTTTCTTTACAAGCCTTATAAAAAGCAACCGCACCGTACATCACGCCGTGGTCGGTAATCGCAAGGGATTTCTGCCCCATCTTCCGGGCAGCACAAACAACCTCCCCGATGCGGCAGGCGCCGTCGAGAAGGCTGTATTCGGTGTGAACATGCAGGTGCGTAAAATCAGTCATATAATCAACCGTTTATTTGGATTTGCCGTAATTTTCGGCAAGGTATGAATCTATTCTTTCGGCTTTACCGTATGAAAGCATCTCGGTTTTAAGCGCGGTTTCGGCTACCATTTCAAGAATCGCGGCATTTTTAACCGCTGCGCTTGCATCAATGCCGAAAACATAGGGGGCGTGATATTTGGTAAGCACGGCGGCAGTGGTTTCGGGGCTGAAATGGTGAGATTTAAAGTGTTCGACAATAGCTTTACCCGTATTAAGCTCGTAATTGTCATTTACCTCGGCGGCAGTCAGAGCGCGTACACAAGGTATTTCGGTTTTTGAAAATGCGATATGCGTGATACCGTAGGGAATGATATCGCGCCCGACCTGCGAAAACGCGGTGGCATTCGGTGTATGAACATGAGCTATGGCGCAAAGCTCGGGAAACTCATTATAAAGCACAAAATAAGTCGCGGCATCGGGAGCGGGCTCGTTATGCCCGTCAACAATTTTGCCGGTTTCAAGGGATATAACAACCATATTTTCAACCGTCAGGGCACTGTAACCGATGCCTGCGGGTCTTACGGCGAAAACGCCGTTGATTCTGTCGACCTGAGAAACATTGCCCCACGAAAACGGCGCAAGGCCTTTTTCATGCAAGGATTTATTTGCTTCGCATACTGCGCGTCTGAGATTTTCGTACATATTCTTCCCTCCGTTTAAGAAATATTATATAACCGCAAAAAAATATTGTCAACAACGTTATTTTTCAAAAAAATGATGACTTTTTTTAATATATATGTTATATTACTCTAAAGGAGTGTGATGCCCCATGAAAAAAACATATAAAATCATATCACTCGTTGCACTTTTGCTTGCAACGGTAATCTGCTTTTCCGGCTGCGGACTTGTGGATTTTGTCGGCTCGCTTTTCGGCGGAAACAATGATGTCACCAACCCGACAGATGC
>JAZUJG010000417.1:0-6478 GCA_045642645.1 Acutalibacteraceae bacterium
CGTTTTTTCGGCAGCGCTGCCGTAATATTCACCCGGAGTCTGCACATTGAATATGAATACACACGCAACTGCCGCCGCTGCCGCAAGCCAAATAAATATATAATTCTTTATATTGCGTTTTTTTAGGGCAAACAAAATTACGCTGATTATAAGTGCAATAACGCACACGGCAGCAGCAATAATGTATTTAAGCGGTGTCTTTGTGCTTTCGGCGGCAGGCTCTGCCGAATTCTGCGAAAGCTCGGTGCATTTTAATGCGGTGTTATCAAACTTATAAATGCTTCCGCACTCAAACGAAACAAGTGCACAGTATGCCTGCGCCGAAGCATTGACATCGTAATCACCGCCCTCGGCATGTGAAAATGTACCGTCTGCGAGCAAGAAATGCTTCAGACCGTCAAGTGCTGTATTGCCGTTTTTAACGAAACGGGCGTCGGCAATAAATTCTTCACCAATGGAATTGAGTGCGATAATTACCTGCGCGGTGCTTTCGGCATTTTCGCCGCCGAAGCCGCTGAACGCGCCGTTTTCACTCTGCCTTTTCGAAAGCACATCGAGTGCCGCATCAACACTCGCTTTCACCGAATCATCGGTTTTATAAAACGGAGCGAGCGCCTGAATAGCCATAGCGGTAACATCTGTATCTGCACCGCTGCCCATAAGTGCCCAGCCGCCGCTTTCAAGCGAAAGCGAAACGATTTCGGCGGCGAGTTTTTCGGGTGTGAAAGAGTCACACTTTCTGCCGTTATTGAGCAGGTGCATGGCAAACACAAGGCTCATTACCCCCTGCTTGCCGACAGTTTCATCTATAACGGTATCGCAGTATTCATTTTCGTAACCGCAGGCTAAAAGCATTAGAGCATATTTCTGCCGTGTGGAAGCGGCAGTGCCCGCACCGTTGACAATAATATTGCAAAGCGCATCGACATTCTGCCCCCCGGTACAGCCGTTTAATGCAAGCGGGAACAAAAACTGACCGTATGCCGACTCAGGAACGGATGCACAGAAACGTGAAAAGTCCTGCGCGGAGCCGACACCGTTAAGCGTTAATTCCGCATTCAGAAGCTTTTGCGCCGAAGCGGTGGCTTCATCGCGGAAAGATGCGGCACTTGCGCTGAATATTAAATTGGAAAGCAATAATATAAGGCAAAGTGAAAGTGCCGCAAATTTTTTCATAGTTTACTCCTGACCCTTGTTCTTTTTAACTACCACCGCCACGGTCGCCGCAACGGCAATAACGATTACCGCAACAATGGCAACGGTTGCGGCGGTGGAACCGCCGCCCTTGACCTCGTTGCTGTTACGCACTTCAAGATTGTCGAAAAATTCACCGGCGTTTTTACTGTCGGCATGCACCTTGCAGACGGGCGGTACAAGCGTAAGTGATGACGATTTTGCGGTAACAATGCCGTCCATGGCGCCGACATTTATCGTAAACGAACCGTCAGCGGCGGTTTTAACGCCGGCAGCTTCACCGTTATAGTATATTTCGGCATCCGCCACGGGTGATGATACCGGATTGAAATTCTCATCATAACTGATGTAAAAAAGCTTCAGAGATACATTCTGTTCTTCGTCGATATTGCATTCGTTTTCGCTGAAATATGCAAAGACATCGGAAAAGCCTGCGGTATCGGCATAGGCATAAGCACTCACAACATCGCCGTCCTTGACGGCATCGGCAAGGCTCATAGCAGGTGCATTGTTAAGGCAATAGCCGTAGCTGCCGCCGTTTTCCACGCCCCAGAGCTTCACAAGAGAAATGCCGTATTGAGTATTCTCAACAGCATAGCCTGCCGCGGCACCGCCCTCAAAATAGGCTTCGTGCGCACAGTAAAGCGCATCGCTGATTGTGAGAGCTCCGTCGCCGTCGGCATCGGTAACGCTGACGGGCTTATAAGCAAGTGCGATTTCACCGCTGCCGTCCGAAATGTTGACATACACCGTGGGGTTTGCCTCTGCCGCAGCAAAGACAAGCATCATTGACAGTATCATTACAGTGCAAATGATAAGACTTACTGATTTTTTCATAATAATCCTTTCCGACCGCGCGTCACGGTCTGCCGACGGTACCCTTTTTATGCTTTTGACGGCGCTTTTCCGCTTTTTGCAGATAACTGTCGCTGACGGGTTTCAGCCCCGCCTTTTCGAGCGCCCTGGGCCACGGCCCGAGAAAAGCCTTTATTGCGACCACCTGCTCATCTGTGAAATCGCTGCGCTTCGGATACCGTTCCTCGCCCGAAGAAAGCAGCTTTTCCGCCATATCGGTAAGCAGCTTTATGCAGTTTTCGGCGTTATCCGCGCCCATAAAAACACCACCAAAAAAGCCCCCGTTCGAGAACGGGAGCTTGCACGGCAACAAGAACGAGCTTTCACTCATTCATTTCGCGCAGCACCCTTCATACCCAAGAACGCATCGGCATATTATTGTTCGCGGCAAGTATTCCGACTTATGAGAAACTCAATTACGGTAATGGCGGTTGCGACGGATTTTCACCGAACTTCCCTTACTACGCGATAAGTACATTGTAACACTTATGAAAATTTTTGTCAACAAACGAAAAAATCACCGCAGACCGAAGTCTGCGGTGAAAAACTCAGTTGAATTTTAGTTTATGCTTCTTCTCTCAACAAGAGCGATGTCAAGTGCATCAACATAACCGTCGCCGTCAACATCAGCGGATGACACTTCTTTTTCGGTGTAGTCATCGTCATTACCGAGTGCGATATTAACTGTTGCCTGATAGTCAAGATTATCTATTGTACCGTCAACAACTACATCCCAGCCGGAGTATACGATGGATTTATTGTTAGTATCGCAATCTGCTGCGAAATACTTAACAGCAGCGCCATCGGCGGGTTCGTCATAAATCACAAGGTCAAGAGTTGTGTTGATTGCTTCATAATCCGCACTCATGGGAGTGGGATTGATTTCGAATATGCAGTAGAAGGTACCGACATTTTCCTCAATCTCAGCAAGAGTAAGGTCTTCGATATTCAGCTCATTCTCAATATCAAGAATGTAATTATCGCCTGCCTTGAACTGAACATATTCGTCACCGGTGAGTGAAGTCCACTCGAACTGCTTTTCGTTAGCCTTGCCTTCGTTGAAGATGTAGCTGCCGTAAACCTTGGCTTCAACATCATCGGAAAGTCCGAGACGGAAATCAACAAGAGAATCGTCACAGAACTTGCCCATATCGGTAATTGTCATCTTGGCGCCAACTACAGAAGCCGGATCAATGCCGTTGAAATCAAAGTTTTTGAATACATCCTTATTTTCAAAATCAACGCCGTCGATCATCTCGATTTTCACAACGGGTCTGATTCTGCAAACTTCTGAAGCGGTTACACTTGCATCGGTGGTATCGATTACGGTGTAAACAGGGTCTGCGCCTGCTGCGGGTTCGTCGTAAACGACTGCATTGAGAGTGACATCAACTATGTCGGCAGCGGAATCGGGATCTACAACAAGTACGCAGTAGAATGTACCGACCATTTCATCAACTTCTGATACATTCATTAAGAACTTGTCATTAGATGCGGAACGAAGTACATACATACCGTCTGCGCTTACATTTTCGTAGTCCTCTGTAAGACCAGTCCAATTATAGAACTCGAATTCGTCGTAATAGAACTTACCGTAAAGCCTTGCATCAACATCTTCGGAAAGTCCGAGAGCGAAATCCACAAGAGATTCGTCAAAGCCTTCGCCCTTGCTTATGAGAGTAATTTCCGCACCTACAACGCAATCCATATCAAGATTTGCGATGCCGGATAACGTTGCGAAATCTCTAAATTCGATATTCTTGCTGAATTCTCTGCCGGGAATCAGTTTGATATCGACAACAGGATTGGTGTTGCAAACCTCTGCGGAGTTATCGGAATCCTCATCTTTTATAAGCTCAACGCCGGTAACCTTGACATCGGTTTCCTTCTCGTATGCAACGACATCAATAGAAGCAGTAACAAGGTTATCTGCGCTATCGGGGTCAACAACGAGTACGCAATAGAATGTATCAACATCCTTAACGACCTCGGCTACG
The DNA here is from genome assembly GCA_045642645.1 of Acutalibacteraceae bacterium. GTDB lineage: Bacteria > Bacillota > Clostridia > Oscillospirales > Acutalibacteraceae > DTU089. The sequence goes on from JAZUJG010000417.1 coordinate 4,047, forward strand.
GTGAGGTTTGCTTTTGTAAAGGTGTTATCGGGAGAATTAAGGAGATAGCTTTCGCCTTCGGGAACATCGTTGAAATCACTTGTGCCATACCAGCCGAAGCATTTTTCGCCCTTGAAGTAATACTTACCGTAGAATTTAGCTTTAACATCTTCTGAAAGGTTGAGTTTGAAGTCAACCATATAATCGTTGTAACCGACGCCTGCATCCTTAACCTTGAGAACGGCACCTACAACATTGTTCATATCAATGTCGTCACCGTAAGCGGTAGCAAAGTCTGCAAATTCGGGATTGTTGCAGAAATTCTTGCCTTCTATCATTGTGATATTTACGGTGGGAACTACGGGGTTAATAACATCAATATTGTTGTCAGCGTCTTTATCAGTAACAACAACATATTCGGGAGCTTCATCTGCGGCAGGTTGTTCAAACATCACAACATCAAGTGCAACATTAACATCCTCATAAGCGGTCTCGGGATCAAGCAGGAATGCACAGTAGAATTTGTCTACTTTATCTGCAATCTCCGCAATTTTCATTTGGTAACCCGCTTTGTCGTCTGCAGCGTTAAGGACGAACATTCCGTCTTTGGAAATTTCCATATATTCGCTGCGTAAGTCTGACCACTCGTATTTATCAGTACCGTATGTGTATTTGCCGAAAAGCATAGCCTTTACAGCGGTTGAAGGAGTAAGCTTGAAATCGACGAGGTAATCGTCAAAGCCGAGACCTTCTTCGGTAAGCTCAATAACCGCACCTACAAGTCTATCTGTATCGACATCAGTGGTGTCTAAATCGGTGAATCCTTCGGTGTCTGCGAAATCAGCACCCTTTACCATGGTGATATCGGCTACGGGGTTGACCTTGCAAACCTCTGCGGAGTTTTTGCTGTTTTCGTCGGTCGGGAGAACAACAGCGGTCTTAGTGATATCTGTGCCTTTTTCATAAGCGGCAACATTAAGCTTTGCCGTAACGATACCGGAAGCACTGTCGGGATCAATAACGAGTACGCAATAGAATGTTTTAACATCCTTTGCAACTTCGGCTACTGTGAGGTTAGCTTTTTCAAAGCTGACGCCGGGAGCATTAAGGAGGTAGCTGTCACCTGCGGGAACGGATTTGAAATCGCTTGTGCCATACCAGCCGAAGCATTCTTCGCCCTTGAAGTAATACTTGCCGTAGAATTTAGCTTCAACATCTTCTGAAAGGTTGAGCTTGAAATCGACCATAGCATCTTCATAGCCGCGGCCCTCGTCCTTAACCTCGAGAATAGCGCCTACAACGTTATTCATATCAAGCTCTGAGCCGTATGCTTCGGCAAAATCCGCGAACTCTGTATTGCCGGCGAAGTCCTTACCGTCTATCATGGTGATACCGGTAACGGGAGCCTTGAAGCAGGTTTCTGCGGTATTGTCGCAAGCTTTATCGGTAACTACGATAAATTCGGGATTATTACCCTCTGCGGGGGTTTCATACATAACAACATCGAGTGCTGCATCAACGATTTCATTAACTGAATCGGGGTCGATAACAAGTGCGCAGTAGAATGTCTTAACCTCGTTGGCTATCTGCGCAACAGTTCTGGTGATAGTAAAGGCATTTCCGGCATCAAGGAGATAAACTCCGCCTGCGGGAACATCAAAGTAATCACTTGTACCCTGCCAGTAGTTAGTGGTTGAATCGTAATCGTATTTGCCGAGGAATTTGGCTTTAACTTCGGAAGAAAGGTTGAGTTTGAAATCAACGATATAATTTTCAAAGCCTTTGCCGGCATCGGTAACTTTAAGAACGGCACCTACAAGGCAATCGGTATTGATGCCGGTGGTATCGAAATCGGTGAAGCCGGGTGTGGTTGCGAAATCCTTGCCTGCTACCATGGTAACATCGGCAACGGGTTTAACAAGAGCAACCTTTTCGGTAAGGACACTTTCCTCAGTGGGTACTGCCATAACGCGCTCATCGGCTGCTTCTTTATAAACAGCGGGAGTAAGAGACACGGTTACGGGTGCACTCACGGAATCGGGTTTAACGTAGAATGCGCAGTAGAAACCGCCATCAACGCAGTCATAAGCCTCCTGAAGAGTCATCTGACTGCCGGGATAATTGATATCGGAAAGGATATTGGTGCTGCCTGCTTCGATTTTTCCGAAGTCGCCCGCGGATACCCAACCTGTTTCAAGTCTGCCGTCGGTGAAAACAGCGTTGTATTTGCCGAAGAACTTTGCCTCAACGGGAGCATCAAGGTTGAGTATAAAGTCAATGAAGTTATTTTCATAACCGGTGCCGAGAGCGGCAATGTCAATGTATGCACCTACAAGGTAATCGGTATCGAGACCGGTGGTAACGAAATCGGTGAAACCGTCGGTAGTTGCGAAGTCAACGCCCTTAACCATTTTAATTTCGGCGGTGGGAGCAACTCTGCAAGCCTCGGCTTC
>JAZUJG010000418.1:0-4730 GCA_045642645.1 Acutalibacteraceae bacterium
AACCACCATACCGTCGCGCACCACATCGGCGTATTGGTAAGTGCCTGCAACGGGCTGACCGTTTTTGTCAAGCACCGCCATAACAACACACGCCGTGCCTAAATCCACGCCCGTATAATACGGTCCGCCGCTTTTTACGGGGTTTTCCATAACCTCCTCAAAGCGCGCAACAAATTCATCGCAATATTCAAAGTCGGGCAGATTTTTCATATCAATCACCACTTAAATAATCTACAAGCTCCTCAAGTCCGCTGCCGGTCACGCTGCTTACTCTGAACAGCTTGCGAGCGCCTGCAAGACGGAGCTTTTTTTCTGCATTTTCTATCTGTTCCTCGGTTGCAAGGTCGATTTTTGTGACCACGCCTATTACCTCTTTTGCAAACGAGCCGGCATATTCGGGCGGGAACATTGCCCTTACCTCTGTTGCGGATTCAATAAACACCACGACCTCGGCATCCATAGTGCTCATCATAAGCGCACCGCGTCTGTCTACGCGTTCAAGGAATTCGCCCGGTAAATCGAGTATTTCCCTGCCGATTATTTCGACCGCCTGCGTTTTTTTATAATGGATCTCGTCGCCGTGAATAGCCTGACCGAGTGTGGTTTTACCGCATCCGACGGTACCTATAAATACTACTCTTTTCATATCAGCTTTCGGTTATATCAATGTGTGTAAAGTGCATAACATCGCACAGAGTGTGCATTACCGCGCGCATGGATTCCTCCACCGCGGCAACCTCGCCGTAAATCAAAAGCGAGCCGGAAAATCTGTCAACAAAGCCTATCTTCACTTCCGAAGCCTTGCTCGCAACATCGGCGGCGATAATTGAAGCCTCACTCGGCGTAATCGTGAAAAAGCCGATAGCGCCGCTCATATCGAGCACGCCTAATTTTGTATAAAGGTCATCAACGGGATTGGGAATAATGTGTGCAAGCGTAATTTGCCTGCCGGGCACGTATTCCTGAATAATGCGTTCTTTGCCCTCAAAGCCCATAATATCACTACCTTAAAATAAATTCTCAATAAGTTTCTCGGACGGGAACGGTATTACCTCGGAATTAAGCAGCGCGCCCTTTTCACCGAGCACCTCTCTGCCCGTATCGTCGCCGTTATGCACCGCGGCGACCTCGCCCGTGTATGTAAAGAACGATTTGCCGCCGAGCCCCGTGCCGAGCCGCAGTTCAAGCGGCTCGAGGTCGGCGCATTTGAGCATTGCATCCGCCGCTATAATCATTGCCGACAGTGAATAAGATTCTATAATGCCGAGAGCCTCGATGCCGTCGGGCATTGTTGCGCCCGTAATTGCGGGGAACACACCGGGGTGAACATTGGGGATGATTATTGAATCGACAAGGAATGTATCCGCTTCCTCAACGCCGATTTCGACCGATTCCTCAACATCGGCAACATCGCCGTGGACTATTGCTATATATTTGCCGGGGCATACGGTGGTTGCGGTAACTACCCCCGCCTCCGATTTTTTAACCATCTGATCCGCAGCGTAAATACCGCGCGAAATACTGCTGAATTCAACCATTCCTATTGCTTTTTCCATTTGTATTTCTCCTTACTTACTACGGATATAAATGAGATTGTTTTCGATTTTTTCGACTGTGCCGGAGATGCTTGCGCAAACTCCCGCGCCAAGCTCCTGCGGCTTAACATTTGCTATAAGCTGACCTTTTTCCACTCTGTCGCCCACGCTCACAAGCGGTGAAGCGGGTGCGCCCACGTGGTCTTTAAGGTGAATTGCCGCAAATTCGGGCGGCATACCGGGTGCATTTTCGCAAAGCGGAGCCGCAACATTGTATTTATTCAGCCCGAGCCGCGCTATAAGGCGCTTTGTGGGAATTTGTCGGTAACTGCGCATATCCGAAGCCTTAAACTCGCTTTTCGGGGTATGCTTTATACCCTCCTTACGCAGTTCCGTCATATAGTAAAGATTTGCCATTCGCGGACTTATGCCCGCCGGGCACGAAAAATATTCGCAAAGATTGCACTGGCAACAGGTAAGCACCGCCGTCATATTTTCATCCGCTGAAAGCCCTGCGGCAAGCGAGCGCACCATTTTATGCGGTGCGGTTGAATGGCCGAGCAGATGCCTCGGGCATAAATCGGTACACATTGTGCATTGCTCGCACGCCGAGCGGTTAATATGCACCGCAGTCTGCATTGTTCTTTTTTTCTTCCGGATAAGCCCGTGCTCCCTCGGCAGCACCACAAGTCCCTTTGTGGTTTTGGTAACATAGGCATCCTTGGGTTTGTTTTCGGTATCAAGCAGCGGCCCCATCATCGGCCCGCCGTTTATTATTTCGTAACCGCTCAAATCGGTTACGCCCGCAAGCTCGAACAGAGCTTTTACGGGGGTGCCCACGGGCACTTTTACTGTTACGGGATTCGGAACATCACCCGTTACGGTAACGAATTTTTCGGTAACGGGTATGCCCCGGCAGGCATTGTAAATATTGTAAGCGGTTTCGGCGTTTATTACCACACAGCCCACTGCGCCGGGTATGGCGGTTTCGGGCACGATTCTGCCGGTAAGCTCGTAAACGAGCACCTGCTCATCGCCTGCCGGGTAAACATCGGGCAGCTCTTTAACCTCGATTTCGCGTGAAAGTCCCTCGCGCGAAACAGCCGCGCGAAGCACCTCGATAACATCGGGATGGCTGCATTTTACGCCGATTATTGCATAAATCGCGCCGATTTCTTTTTTTGCAAGCAGCAGACCGTTTATGACTTCAACGGGGTGCGCCTTCATAAGCTGCTGGTCAACACGCAGCAGCGGCTCACATTCGGCACCGTTTAAGAGAACATACTCGGCTTTGGTATTCAGTTTTACGTGCGTGGGGAAGCCTGCGCCGCCTGCGCCGACTACACCCGCATTCTGTAAATCGGTAAGAATTGACATAAACGCCTCTTGATTATTCTGTGTAATACCCTGCAAGGTACCTGCACATTAAGATATGGCAGGCACTTGACAAGCGGTTAAGTGTTTCGATTATATCCGTACGGCTCACGCCGCTGCCCTGCCTGAATGCGCGCACTGCAAGCACCTCTGCCTCGCGCACCGTTGTTCTTATAAGATTAAGCCCCGCGTATGCCGCGCCGTTCCGGTATGACGGCACCTGCATCGGCTTAATGCCGAAATACTTTTCGGTGTCGTGCGACTGCGCCCTGAGTTCCGCACTGTCAAGCCCGAGAATATTCACGCTTCTGACAGTTTCGCCCATAACCTCGGCGCGCATAAGCTCGCGCATTACGGTAAGAATACCGTCTAAATCGTTAAGCAGCTTTCTGCTGCCGCCGGACTGCGCTATAACGCTCTGCACAAACACCGTCTGCGCCTGCGCGGAATCGAGCTTGCCGCGGTACTGAATCACTGCATTATCCTTATACACAAGCGTTTCACCGGAAATGCTCGTCATTTCCTCCGGCTTTGAGGGCTTGCTCATTACCGTACCGCCGGAACGCTGCAAGCCGTAACTGCGTATATGCGAAACATCGCCGCTGCCGTACCTGGTGTGTGTAAGGTCGCCGTGGTTGCCGCCCGCAGCGGGAGCTCCGCCGCGCGAGGTGTGGTTGTGGTTAAGGTAACGGCTGCTCTGCTCGTTCTTTTCGTTAATATCACGGTGGCGCGAGCCGTCAAACCTTATACACTGTTCGTTAAGGTAATCCTTTGCCGCAGGTGAAAGCACACGCCCCTCGGGAATGTAAAAAACCTCCGGCCGCCCGCCTTTGAGCAAGGCGATTACCTCTTCACGGGAGATGAGCTTCATTTACCGCTACCCCCGTCAAGCCGCTTTTCGAGAAGCTTCATAATATCCTCACGCTTGGCAAAATTGATTTCCCTGCGCGTCATAGGCAAATCGCCGAGCGAACGCGCGAGTGCGCGAAGCTTGCTGACGTTGTAGCCCTGAATATCCTTTAAGGACGGCAGTTCAGCCGTTTTTTCCTGCGGCGTATCGGCATTTTCTTCCGTATTTTCTTCTGTTGTTTCTTCAATATTTTGCGCGGGTGCGGGTTTTACGGGAGCTTCCTGCCCGTCCGTTAACCCTTTTATGCCCGCAGCAGGACGGGGTATGATATGTACACTGAGCAATTCGGATACGCGATCGGCAGCGGCACCGCCTGCTTCAACCGCAGCTTTTACCGCACCGACTTCGCCCTCCACGAAAACGGCAGTCAACCCTCCGCCGACCTTTGCCATATTGACAAAGCGCACGTTCGCGGCTTTAAGCGCGGCATCAAGACCTTCGATTGCGCCGATTCTGCCGCGCACCTCTATCATACCCAAAGCCTGATTGGAGGTTGTCTGTTCATTCATCTGTACTCACATCCTTCTTTTACAGTCCCATTACCGTTATATGGCGGGCGTTAAGCAGATCCTTCGCCAACGGTGATATGACCGTACCGGGTTTTACATTTACCGTTTCGGCTCCGCGGGCGATAATCTCGCGTGCCGTAATCTCCGACAGATATCTGCCGTCGAAGCTGTATTCGTGCGCACACTGCTTTGGCATCTCTGCCGGCGGCTGACACTTTTCGGCACACACGGCACCGATACCGCACGATTTGCCGACGATATACGCCTTGCAGCCGTTTTTGAAGCCGCAGGCATTCGCTTCGTCAAAGTCGATATGCAGCGCAAGCTTATGAGCCTTGCCCGAGCGCACCACCACATCGTTGAATGTGAGCGGTCTTTCGGTCTGCATACGAATATCCACAA
>JAZUJG010000419.1:0-3916 GCA_045642645.1 Acutalibacteraceae bacterium
AGCTGTGCGGCATCGGTAAGAGAACGCGCATTTAAAGCCGCACTTGCCGCCGCACGCACACTTACGGCATCGGGCGTGGTGACAAACACACATTCGTCCGCACACTTAACGGAAAGCCGAAAACCGCTTTCAAGCCCCGCAGGTGAATCGAGGATAATAAAATCAAAATCCTTTTTGTACCCCTCAATAATCCCGGCAAAGCTTTCGGGCGTGAAAGCAGCGCTGAAATTCACGGGAGCGGCAAGCAGATACACACCGCTTTCGGTAGTTATGAGCGCCTTGCGTGAATCGCAGTTACCGTTGAGCACATCGCCCCAATTATATACGGTTTTTTCTGCGGCAACAAGAAGTATATCAAGGCTTCTTACGCCTATATCCATATCAACAAGCAGCACGCGTTTTTTCATAGCGGCAAGTTTCTTGCCGACCTCGGTGCAGAATGTGGATTTACCCACACCACCCTTTGCGGATGCCACGCATATAACCTTCATATTTTCACCCCTTAAGGAATAAGAACATTGTCTACCTGTGCTTCGTTTACTATGGTGCGCTGACCGAAATAGTAGTTGTAGACTTCGACCGCCGCCTGCGAGGTGCGGCTGCCGCTGAGGGCATTTTCAGCCACTATCGCTATGGCGAGCTCCGGATCATCGAACGGTGCGAATGTAATGAAAAAGCCGTTTGTGCATTCCATAACTCCGCCGCCCGGAGTGATCCTCTTGACCTGCGAGGTACCCGTTTTGCCTGCCGCATCAACAATACAATTTTCGTAGTAATACGATGGGCTGGAAAGCTGTACTACCTCATGCATACCCTGCTTAACAATACGCAGCGTTTCTTCTTTGACATTTATCTTATTGATAACGGTGGGTTGCGTTTCGTAAACAACCTCCGACATATCTGCAGAAAGCACGGATTTTATGATATACGGCTTCATCCTTGTGCCGCCGTTTGCTATCGTGGCACAGTAATTTGCAAGCTGGAGCGGCGTAAACAGGTTATCGGACTGACCGATAGCCGCCTGAACGGTATCGCCGGGGTTCCACACCTGCCCGTTTGCTTCTTTATTGGCGATGCTTGCGAGAGCGCCTGCCGCTTCGGGAAGTTCAATACCCGTTTTCTGCCCCAAACCGAGCAGATTGCAGTATTTATTCATTTTATCTATGCCGAGCATTCTGCCTGTTTCGTAAAAGAATATGTTGCAGGACTGCTGTAAAGCGGTGGTGACATTGAGGTAGCCGTGCTGTGAAAGGCAGCCGAAAACCTGGTCCTCAATAACATAAGTACCCGTGCAGTCAAAGCAGGTGTTTATATTCAGCACGCCTTCTTCAAGACCCGCTATTGCCATAGCCGGCTTAAAGGTTGAACCCGGCGCGTATGTACTTTGAAGACTCCTGTTCCAAAGCGGGCTCGAAACATCACTCGCGAGCTTATCGTAATCGCTGAAATATTTGGTAATATCATAGGTAGGCAGCGAAACGCTCGCAAGTACTGCACCGGTTTTGCAGTTAAGCACCACCATGGCGCCCGCTTTCCCGAAAAGCTCGGTGCTCTGGTTATCATCAAGCATAGAGGCGAGCGACTGCGCTGCAACCTTCTGAAGACCCGCATCAATGGTGGTAACTACCGTATTACCCTGAACGGGTTTGGCAAGGTAACCCTCGCTTACGGTACCGTCGGAAGCGGTGGTAACGGTTTTAATGCCGTTTGTGCCGCGCAGGTATTCCTCCATAGTGCCCTCGATACCGCTTTTGCCGTATTTATCGTTAAGCGTGTAAGCATTGCTGTTTATTATCATACGCTGCTTACTGCTGAGAGTTCCGTCTTTAAGCTTTTCTTCAAGAATTCTGCTTTCTTCCTCGTACTCCTCGGCACTGATAGAGCCCACAACACCGAGAATATGAGAGAAATCGGTTACATCCGCATACTCGCGGAATGATACCGTATCACTTTCCACACCTTTGTAAAACGAGCTTTGCTCCATTATCTGCGAAACGAGCTTTGTGGAAACATCCTCCGCGAAGGTGTAGGGATACTGGTCCGAAAAGTACAGATATTTCATTCCGAAGCAGACAGAGGATATCTTTCGCGCATCCTCCCTTGAATACTCCTCAAGCCCGTAGCGCTCAATAAGCGCATCAAGGCACTCATCGGCAGTTGCCTTTTCGCCTTTTTCGAGCGAAAGCATATTTGCCGAAACCATATATTCAAATTCTTCGGTCTTCTTTTTATCTACGGTGAGCTTGCCGTCGGCACCGTAAACAATAGGTGACATATCAATCCACTTAAAGCCCTCTTTTTCAAGCAGATTTATCAGCGCAAAAATAACCTCGTTGCGTTGCTTCTGCTTATCCGGGAATGTGGCATATTTGAAAACAAGTGAATTACCGAGTCTGTTGGTAACAAGCGGATTACCGTTGCAGTCGAGTATTTCGCCGCGGTCGGCCTTGACGGTGCTTGTCGCAACCGCCATACTTTCCGCTGCGGATTTATATTTTTCGCCGTCAATAAGCTGAGTTTTTACAAGCAGCAGAACTATAAATGCGAATACGCACGCGGTAGCAATTCTGCCTATGCGTGCTCTTCTTCTCCTTAAATTAACCGGCATAGAAAGCTGCACCTCCGTTTCCGTAAATGAGCTTTACAATATAATAACAAACCGGTATAAATATCGCTGTAAGCAAAATCACCGGAACATTGTACGCAAAAAAGCCTGCAAACAGGGACACGCCTTGCAGCATTTTAAATACAAACGCGTAAAGTATTTCATACACTGCGGTTGCAGATGCACAAAGCACAAGTGCGGCAATAATATTATTACGCATAAAGTGACTTATGAGCAGACTGCACCCTGCACCGAAAAGCATAATCACTATGGCATTGAAGCCATCGCAGGCTGCCGAAACATCCCACAGTACACCTGCAAATGCGCCGAAAACCGCAGATGCGGTATTGCTTTCAAACATAGACACACACACGCAAAGCGGTATAAGGAGCAAAGGTCTTGCCGCAAACGGCACTTTGAGCATACCGCAGGCATTCTGCAGTACCGCAAAAGCCACGATAATAACCGCGAGCATAATACACGTGCGGACAAATTGTTGATTTTCACCGAAGCGCAACTCTTTCACCCCTTTCAAAAAATATTAAAAAATCAGTTTATATCGCCCTTACCCTCAAAATCAGTTATTACGAAAACATCGCTGACATTTTCAAATTCCGCAAAGGGTTTTACCTCGGCATAAAATGCCGATGATACAGCATCGTTTTTTACGGCATTAACCCTGCCGATAATAAGACCATTCGGGAATACGCCACCTGCGCCCGATGTGCAAACAACACCACCGCTTACAACGGAGGTTGAAGTGTCAAGCCCGGTAAGTCGGCAAAGTCCGTTTTTGAAAAGCTCCTCATCGCCACAGACATAGCCGTACTCGCGTGTACCCGATTCGTACGCACCGATTTTAACGCGAGGGTCAAGCACCGAATACACCACGCAGGTTGCGCTGTTGACTTTCTTGACAATGCCGAGCACATAATCGCCGTAGATTACGGGAGAATCAACGCTTACGCCGTCTTTGGAACCCACGTTGAGCACGAACGAGCCGAACGCATCCGCCGCATCGCGTGAAATTACCGATGCCGCACAGAATTTGTAATCGGGATTTTCCTGCTTAACGCCGTAGAGCGCTTCGTAAGATTTCATTTTCTTTTTCAGCTCGTCGTAATCGGCAAGCTTTTTGCGGTATTCGGCAAGTTCAGCTTCGAGTTCTGCATTTTTCTCCTTATAAACCGAGGATGAAACAAAAGAAACGGAAAGAGCATCAAGATTTTCGGCTATTGAAGCAGAAATCTTCTGAAGCGGTGAAAACACCGTACCAAGCACCGAGGTCAGCGGTGACGATGCATTATGCGA
>JAZUJG010000420.1:0-3830 GCA_045642645.1 Acutalibacteraceae bacterium
CATAGCCGTCTTCCGCCGTTGCGACTACAACGAACGGTATGCTTGTAACAACAAGCAGCAATGAAAGCAGCACCGACAAAACTTTGCGCGATTTTTTCATTGTCATTCTTCCTTTCGACCTGATTATTTGAATCGGGGTACGCTGACCCGTTTGCCGGTAAAATACGCCTGCGCCCCATTTGCCGCGGTGCGCACAGATGCCGACTGACCTCGTAATTGCGTTTTGGCTAAAATAACCAAATCAAATTTGACCATTCTAAACGAAATAAGCGTAAAATTTGCAAATTCCGCGCAAAACGCAAGTAAACATCTGTTTTTCCGTACACTCACCAGCGTAAATATACATTATTCATTGTACGCTTTAGTTACGGTAATGTCAACCTTTAATCACATTTTCGGCATTTTGCACAATCCTCTCAAAAAAAAAAAAAAACAATGGTGCATTTTTTCATTTTTGTTGTAATTGTGTAAAAATGCCGGCACTTTTGTTCTGTTTCGGCAAAATATATGTGCAATAACGCTTGTTCCCCCTTTACATAATACATAATAAATATGTATTGATTTTCAGATTGCCGATGATATAATAATAGCATCAGTAAGCAATAGTAAATTTTAAAACTTTTAAGAGGTACATTCAATGGAAATTGTAAACAGTTCTTATTCGCACACACCAGTCAAGGCAATGCTTTTTGATTTTGACGGTACCGTTTCCACCCTGCGCTGCGGCTGGGAAAATGTTATGGGTCCCCTTTTCTGCGAGGTGCTCGACGACGGCTCGCTCACCGAAGCCGAGCTTAAAAGCAAGGTTGATGCCTACATAGACGAGTCCACGGGCATTCAGACCGCTCTGCAGATGGAGTGGCTCAAAGCCGAGGTCGAAAAGCAGGGCAGAAAAGCGCTCGATATATGGGAATACAAGGATGAGTACAACAACCGCCTTATGAAAGATATAAAAAGAAAGCTCGCGGCAATAAAAAGCGGCGAGCTTAAAGCGGACGATTTTCTTATGGCGGGCGCGGTGGAATTTTTGAAAGCACTGCGCGAAAAGGATATTAAAATATACGTCGCAAGCGGTACCGACCACCCCGATGTGGTGAACGAAGCGACCGCGCTCGGCGTGATAGGCTGCTTCGATGAAATCAAGGGCGCACCGTTAAGGGAAAAAAGCTGCTCCAAGGAAGCCGTAATAAAACGCCTTATTGAAGAAAACGGTCTGCACGGCGACGAGCTCTGCGTATGCGGCGACGGCAAGGTGGAAATTGCACTCGGCAAAGCGGCGGGTGCGCGTGCCATCGGCCTTGCAAGCAATGAAAAGGAGCGCCGCGGTGTTGACCCGACAAAGCGCGAGCGCCTTATAAAAGCCGGCGCAGATATTATAGTCGGCGATTTTCTCGACAAAGACGGTCTTTTTGAATTTCTCGGTTATTGACGGAGGTATATATAATGGAATACAAAGCACTTGACTTCGGTAAAATCACGACCTACTCTGCAGCGGAGCGCCGCAACCTCGTTACCATCGACACACTCAAAACCCCGGGCGTTGACTCATACCCCGAGTGGAACGGCGGCGAGGATTTTGACACCCTTGCCGACAGAATAATCGAAGCTCGCAAAAACGGCAGACCGGTAATCTGGTCGCAGGGCGCACACGTAATCAAAAATTCGCTTTCGCGCTACATTATAGAGCTTATGAAAATGGGCATAATCACCCACGTGAGCGGCAACGGCGCGTGCAGCATACACGATTTCGAGCTTGCATACCTCGGCGGCACGAGCGAGCACGTGCCCACCGCGATTGAAGACGGCTCCTTCGGCATGTGGGAGGAAACCGGCAGGTGGATGAACGAGGCTCTGCAGGCAGGCGCAAAAAAAGGTATGGGCTACGGCGAAAGCCTTGCGGTTTATGTGGATGAGCACCCCGAGCGCTTCCCCTACAAGGATGACTGCATCTTCTACCAAGCGTACAAGCTCGGCGTGACCGCCACCTACCATATTGCACTCGGCACCGATATTATTCACCAGCACCCCATTGTTGATTTTGAAGCGATAGGCAAAACAAGCGGCGTTGATTTTCACCGTATGTGCTACAGCGTTTCGCAGCTCGGCGGCGGCGTTTATATGAATTTCGGCAGCGGTGTTATAGGGCCCGAGGTATTCTTAAAGGCTCTTTCCATTTCGCGCAACCTCGGTTACGATACTTTCAAAATCACCACCGCGAACTTCGACCTTATTGATTTGGGCGACTACCGCACCAACATAGGCTACGACGACCCGAATTACTACTACCGCCCCCGCAAGAACATAGTCAACCGCCCCGTAAGCCGCGGCGGCCTGGGCTGGCACTTTGTGGGCGACCATCAGCAGACTATTCCCGCACTCTATGAAAAAATCTGCGAAAAGTGGGGTAAATAAAATGTTCAGCGAACTTGACAGTGTAAAAATAGGCGTTATAGGCGACTTCTGCCTTGATGTTTACTGGTATGCCGATATGACGAAAAGCGAGCTTTCACGCGAAACGGCACATTATCCCCTGCCCGTTGTGCGCGAAAAGATGTCGCCCGGCGGCGCGGGTAATGTTGCAAACAATCTGACCGCGCTCGAATTAAATAAGGTATATGCCATCGGCGTTGCCGGGAATGACTGGCGCGGCAAAGCGATGCTCACGGAGCTTGAAAACGCGGGCGTGGACACAAGCTTTATGATTACCGTGCCCGAAAGATTTACCAATACATATATAAAGCCCAACCGCTTCGGTTACAGCGGCGAATGCACCGAGGATGCGCGCATAGATTTTGAGGCGCGCACACCGCTTGACGCCGAAAGCGAGAAAAAGGTGCTTGCGGCACTTGACGAAATCAAGGATAAAGTCGATGTGCTCTGTGTTTGCGACCAGATGAAATACGGCTGCATAACCGATGCGGTGCGCGAAAAGATATGCGCACTCGGCAAAGACGGACTTAAAATAATCGTTGACAGCCGCGACAGAATAGGACTTTACGAAAATGTTACAGTTAAGCCCAACGACATTGAAGCCGCACGCGCCGCGGGCGAAAGCGACCCCGCAAAATGCGCCGGAATTTTAAGCGCAAAAACGGGCAGACCCGCCATTGTTACCTGCGGAGCAGACGGATGCGTGATTTTTGAAAACGGCAAAGCGATACACATTGATGCCAATAAGAAAATCAGCGGCGAAACCGATATATGCGGCGCGGGCGACACATTCCTTTCGGCTGCGGCGGCATTCACCGCCGCGGGCAAATCACTCGCGGAAGCGGCAGTCTATGCAAACGCCGCATCGTGTGTAACCGTGCACAAGGTCGGTATGACCGGCACCGCAACACGCGGGGAAATAGCGGAAATAATATAATAAGGCATAAAAACGGGGCTGCCAAACGGCAGCCCCGTTGTTCATATACAAAATGCGGCATACAGCGGAACGGTTTTAATGCCGTTCTCAAAGCCGAAATTCTTTGCTGAAATTTTTATTGCGTAAGCGGGTTTATACGCAGTCATATAGGTATTCAGACTTTTTGCTTTGGTGTTATCGGCGGATTTTACTTCAATAGGTATAATATCGCCGTCGCGCTGAATGACAAAATCAATTTCCGCACTGTGTTCCGATTCCCAATAATATGCGGTATATCCGTTTGCGGTCAACTGCATATTTACATAGTTTTCGGTCATACCGCCTTTAAAATCATTGAGTTCGGGCACCATATACAGAATATCATCGGCAAGCAATTCCTTTTTTGCACAAAGCAAACCCATATCGGAAACATAGACTTTGAAAGAATCTATATCACGGTAATTGTTGAGCGGCTTCATAATCT
>JAZUJG010000421.1:0-1978 GCA_045642645.1 Acutalibacteraceae bacterium
GGAATTTTAATGAAATTCCGTTTTGTAAACTACAATTGTAAATGCTATGGTATTATCAGCATAAAGGAGAGATTTATATGGGTATCAAGACACAGCTATTAAAGTTAAAAAGCACATATCTCGATAATGAATCGGTTTCCAACCGCGAGCAGCTCGGCTTTGCGGGCGGTATATTCGGCAACGCCATGGGGCAGGACAGTTACGAAACCTTTGCCGATAAATTTGACCGCAACTTTATGGGCCTTACAAACAATATGAACACCATAAAGGGCAACATAAGCACGATTCTCGGCTTCTTTATTCCTCCCGTTGCGGGCGCTCTTTACGATATGCCCACCCGCCCCGGCAAAAAGAGCAATATAAGAAAAGCACTTATGATAATGCCTATTCCGTTTGCGATTTCGTCAATGCTTCTGTTCGTGGTGCCGTCGGACAATGCGGTTTATAACTTTATATGGACTTTGTTTTTAAGCACCGTTTTCTCGATAGTTGATACTTTTTACGATATTGCGCTGAATGCACTCGCATTCAAAATGGTTTCAAACCCTGCGGACAGAAAGAAATTCTTTACCTTTGAGTCTATCGCTTCAACACTCGGCTCCATGGCTCCCGGCGGAGTTATACCCATAATTGTGGGTATGACCGACGATTCGCACAAGCAGCAGTCGCTGTATTTCTTCCTTGCGCTCGGCTTCTGCATAATCGGTGTGCTTGCGATGTATGCACCGTATATGACCATTGCGGAACGCGCTCCCATTCTTTCCGCTCAGCCCGAAAAGAAGGATGAAAAAATCCATTGGGACAAAAATATGATAAAGGCGATACTCCACAACAGACCGTTTATGATACTGCAGCTCGCCAACATCTTTGACTGCATAAGGCAGATGACCTATAAGCTTCTTCCCTACCTTTATGAAGATACCTTCGGCGACCTCAAAATGAAAGCGGTAATTGATGCAATAAGCGGCACACTCTCCTATGTCGGTCTTCTCGCCGTGCCGTTCCTCGGCAAAAAATTCTCGGCAAGAACGATTCTTTCCGGCGGCTATTTATACACAGCATTCTTTTACGCGATTATGTCCGTATTCAATTTCAGATTCGACCTCAAATTTATGCGTAAATTCAGGTATCTCATCTGTCTGTGCATAGGCTTCGGCGGTATTCCGAATGCGGCTCAGGGCGCTTCAAGAAAAATCATCACCGCCGATTCCACCGACTATATGGAATGGTATTCCGAAAAGAAGTACGGCACCGCCGTCAGAAGTGACGGGCTTATCAGCGCCGCGCAGAATATTATGGGCAAGGTGCAGGCTCTTATCAAAACCAACCTGTACAACTCGATTTTCCACCTTATCGGCTACAAAACAAACGACCTTTCAACAGGCGTTAAGCCCGTTCAGAGCAATAAGACTCTCCGCGGTATTTACGCCGCCGCTTCGATTTGCGGATTTTTAGGCAATTTCCTGCCGGGCGTATGCTTCTTCCTCGACAATTACAGAGGCGAGCGCAGGGATAAGATTTATGCCGAACTTTGCGAGATGCGCGCCGCGAGGGAGGCTAATAAATGACGGTCAACAGCGAGGTGTTCGTTTTTAACGGCATAAAGCTTAAAATCTCGCAGCCGCAGGAGTTTGTGTGGCGTTTGCAGTCATTTTACGGTAACGGCTTTGAGGATAACGGCGCGGCGCAGACGCTTGCCGCAGACTTAAAAGAGCCGTTGAATGAAACGCCGCATCGCATAGATATTGCGGATTCCGCAGAGCAGCATACCGTTGTCTCTGTGGATAAATCATTTGTGAAAATCACCGGCGATGCCGTAGAATTTTACGGCGCCGACGGCGTTCTCAAACGCAGCCTTACAGGTATCGTTCAGCAGGATGACGGTACGGTTTTCACGCTTTCGCTCACAAAGGGCGAAAAGTTGTTCGGTACGGGTGAGCATTTTGACTCAGTTCAGCGCCGCGGCAAAAAATTTCAC
>JAZUJG010000422.1:0-2642 GCA_045642645.1 Acutalibacteraceae bacterium
GGCGTTCGCCACAGGCAGCTCGGTCTTGCACGCGAAAACGAACTTACAGGCAACGGCGTTTCGTACTGCGCGGTATGTGACGGAGCATTTTTTAAGGGCAGGACCGTAGGTGTCGTAGGCGGCGGCAACTCCGCTTTGCAGGAGGCTGTACTGCTTTCCGATTTGTGCAAAAAGGTCTATGTGCTGCAAAATCTTTCATTCCTTACGGGTGAAAAGAAGCTTGCGGAAATCCTCAATGAAAAGCCGAATGTCGTAATACTGACGGATGTTACCGTCGATTCGCTTGTCGGCGAAAAAGACCTTACCGGCGTTGTGCTCAACGCTCCCGAGGGCAAACGCGAAATAAGCCTTGACGGACTTTTCGTAGCAATCGGTCTTGAGCCGCGAAACTCTGCATTTGCAGATATGGCGGCACTCGATACGGCGGGCTACTTTGACAGTGATGAAAGCTGCACCACTAAAACAGAGGGAATTTTCATTGCGGGCGACTGCCGCAGGAAGAATATAAGACAAATTACCACGGCTTCGGCAGACGGCGCGGTTGCGGCGCTTGCGGCGTGCAGGTATATTGACGGAAGATGAAGAACGAAAAAGACAAATCAATGCTTAAAACGACCCCAGCGGTGTTCGCGGTGGGCGATGAATACCAAATATTCGTTCCGCTGAAAAAAGAAGCGATGATGTGGGTCAAGGTGGGCGGAAAGGAATATTTCGATGCCTCCAACGGCATTATGCGCTCGCAGAGCAAGCTCCACAGAGTCAGCGTACCCATGGCGGAGCTTAACTCGGCAGGCGAATACACCGTTTACATTCGCCCGATTATCAAAAGGCTGCCGTATTTTACGAAAACCGATGATGTGTGCGAATGCTCATTTGATTTTTATCCCGTACCCGAAAACAATATCCGCTGCTACCATATTTCCGATGCGCACAATGATATTGACGGTCCCGTTGCGGCGGCGCGTACTTTCGGGGATATTGACTTACTTATACTTAACGGCGATGTTATAGACCACAGCGGCAATCCCCGCAAATTTGACAATGTGTATAAAATCTGCGAAAAGCTTACGGGCGGCAACAAGCCGGTGGTGTTCTCGCGCGGCAATCACGATATGCGCGGCAATTACGCCGAGCGCTTTGCCGAATACACACCTAACGGGAACGGGAACACCTATTACACATTCCGTCTCGGTTCGCTCTGGGGGCTTGTGCTTGACTGCGGCGAGGATAAGACAGACGACCACGCCGAATACGGCTATACGGTTGCCTGCCACGATTTCCGCCAAAGGCAGACAAAGTTTATTGAGAAGGTTGCCGACAGCCGCGAGGCATTCGCAGACGACATAAAAACGCGCGTAGTGATAGTCCATAATCCTTTCGGCAGGCGGCACGAAGCGCCGTTTGATATTGAGGATGAGATTTACGGTTACTGGGTAAAGCTCATAGGCGAAAAAATAAAGCCGCACGCTTACATCTGCGGGCACTGCCATACGCTTACCGTTGATATGCCCGGCGATGAGCACGATGTGCGCGGTATAAGCTGCCCCGTTATTATCGGCGCAAGACCCGATAAAATGAATGGAAAATACGAAGCCTGCGGCATTACATTCGGCGATGAAATCACCGTTGAATTCACCGATAACAAGGGCGGACACATTAAAAAGGTGCAGCTTTTTAATGAATAGCGCATAATGAATTATGAATAATTTCGGGGCGCAGAGCGCCGGATTATAATTAAAAATTAAAGGGTCGGATTATGAGTGAATGCTCAAAAATCCGACCTTTTTGCTTTATTTTTTCAATAAAATATATTGTTTATTTCCAAATAAACCAGATAAGCAGGTAGCCCGTAATGACTGCGGCGAGTGTGAACGGAACGCCGAATTTCATAAACGTGCCGCTCTTTACCTCGTAGCCCTCTTTACGAAGGATGCCGATACCTGCGATATTTGCGCTGGCGCCGATGGGGGTAAGGTTGCCGCCGAGCGTTGCACCGCAAAGCAGACCGTAGTAAAGCACCTTCGGGTCAATGCCTATATCAGCCGCAATAACGGGCATTATAGAAAGCATTGTGGCGGTGTAGGGGATGTTGTCGATAAATGCCGAAAGCAGCACGGACATCCATACCACTATGGTATAAACAACGAAAACCGAGCCGGAGCCGAGCTTTGCGATTGCCTGACCGATAACATCGATAACGCCGGCACTCTTGATGCCGCCTATTACTATAAACAGACCGGTAAGAAGGATAATGGTGTAATAGTCGATTTCCTTGAAAGCATCCTTAACGACCTGCTTATTCTTTTTGAAGAACAGCTCACGGATGATGCCGACGAGGAAGAATCCGATGCAGATAATGCCGTTTGTGATATCGGGCTTGTAGAACTGACCGGGTGCGGCATTGTCCTTATATGGTATGAACGAAACCGCAATAAGCATTACGACTGTGCCGACAAGCAGAATTGTGGGGAATTTATCCTCGACTTTTGTTCTCGAATCAAACGAGATTTTGCCTTTTTCCTTGCGGAACATTACAAGGATTATAAGTGCGCTTACTACCGCACCTGCCACAACTACCCAGAACATACCGGGCTTGCCGCTGTCTACAAAGAAGTCGGAAAAGTCGAGGTTTGCCGCTTTTG
>JAZUJG010000423.1:0-3878 GCA_045642645.1 Acutalibacteraceae bacterium
GGAACATTGGAAAAGGGCTTGTCCGCTTCTTTATTTATGAGCGGGTCATAAACGGGCGTGTCGCAAAGCGCGCATTTTTTTGCGCTTTCGTCAAGCTCTACGCCGCAGTTAACACAGTATGACATATATCCTCCCCGATTACTCTATATTACTTTCTATTTTTACATGCAGACCTTTTTTTACGAGTGCTCTGAAAAAGTCGCGTTCAATATCGTGCTCCTCGTAAATGCCGGAAAAGGTAAACACAAGATTATTATTTACGGTGGCAACACCGCACCTTACGGCGTTGCGGATTGCGGGACCG
This sequence comes from Acutalibacteraceae bacterium, assembly GCA_045642645.1. GTDB lineage: Bacteria > Bacillota > Clostridia > Oscillospirales > Acutalibacteraceae > DTU089. The sequence continues at coordinate 305 of JAZUJG010000423.1, forward strand.
GGCATAAGCAGCACTTTTTCGATATGCTGTTCCATCTGCGGCGGCACATATACGGGGCCGAGATTTGAAAGCAGTACGGTGGTGGTCTGCTCACCGGTTATAAGGAACGATATGCCCACACCGAGATTTTTAACCGACAGCGGCATAAAGCGAAGCAGCGGATTTCTTTCAATCGCCATATTTGCGGTAATCATAGCGTTGAGCTTTTTAACATCGTTCGCAAGTCTTAATTGCAGCGAGGTGGTGCGCAGCAGCTCATCAAATGTGTACTCGCCGAGATTCGGGTCTATTTTGACACGCAGGCAAATCGTGAAGTTGCGGTGCGTTTCCGAGCCGTAAACGCGGCGCAGGTCAATGGGTATCTGTACGGCGACCTCTTTTTGCTTTTTCTTTTCGCGCAGCTGCTTTTTGTAATGAACTTCAAGCAGTACGGCGGCGAGGTATTCGGTTATGGTAACGCCTTTTTCTTTTGCAAGGCGGTGTAAATCGTCAAACGGAATGGTGCCCGAAGTGATATTGAGCATGTGGCGGGGCAGTTTCTTGCCGCGTGCGTGGTAAACATAGTTGTCCGACCGTTTGATTTTGCCTTTTGAGTTGGCATTGGCGGCAAAGGAATCCTCCATTTCGCTTACGGACGGGGCTTCGTTCAAGTCAAGCACCATACCGCCGCTGGGTATTTCGTAACCGCGCAGTCTGAGGTATTCGGCAACAATGGTGCAGCCAAGAAGCGAGCAGCCGTGCCCGTCGCTCAGGGCGTGGTATAAGTCAACGGCGATTCTGCAATTATGGTAGTATACGCGGAAAAGGAAGCCGTCGTTTTCTTTGAATTTTACGCGGTGGCAGGGGTTTTTTATATCGGGCATCACCTTTGGCGCGTCAACGGGATTTTTTTCAAAATAATACCAGAAAAGACCGCGCCGAATGCGCACGTCAAAGCCCGGGAAACGCGGCAGAACGTTTTTGACTGCCTGCTGCAGAAGCTCCGGATCGACCTGCTCCTTTAACTGAATAGAAAATCTGAAAATATTTGACCAGGTCTTTGTGTTCTGACCGGGGAAGATGGTGGCGGCATTGTCGAGCCGAAACCACCCGGGAGATTGAAAAGCCTTTTTTTCCGCCACAAATTCACCGCCTTTTGTATAATAAAATAATTATACATAAGGCGGCTGCATTTGGCAATAAAAAAATGGAATAATGGAGTAATATAGTATAAATAAATGCTTATCTTTCCAATTTCTCAAAAAATACGCTGCTGCTCACGCCGTAGGGACGGTTGAATCTGCCCAGCTCGTAAAGGTCGCCGCCCACGGTGAGCGTATTCACTTTTTCGCGGCAGGTGAGCGTTACGGTAAAGCCGAATGACCGCGCAAGCTCGCGCACGGTGTCGCCGCATATACCGTAAGGGTAGGCGAGTATCGCGGTTTTGCCGCCTATGAGCGGGCAGGTGTGTTCGGTGAATTTTTCGTAATCGTCTGTGAGCGCGGCGCAGTAATCGGTTTCGCTCTCGTTCTGCATTTTTCCCATACCGCGCCTTGCCCCAAGCTCGTGCATACCGTAAGTGTGGCAGCCGATTTCCACAAGCGGATTTTCCGAAAGCTCTTTCAGGTCGGCGGCGTTGAGGTAGGCGTAGCTGTCATCGGTTTCGCCGTTTTCGGTGTATAAATCGGCAAGTGAGCCTATTACATTCACCACCGCGGGGTATGAATATTTTTCAAGCAGCGGCACCACCCGCGTAAGAAAGCTGCGTTCGCCGTCATCGAATGTTATGAGTATGGGCTTTGCGGGCAGCGGCGTGCCGAGCTTTACATATTCGTTTAGCTGACCGAGCGAAACGGGCGTATAGCCCGCATTTCGCATATACTCAAAGTCGCTTTCGAGCACCGACGGCGGAATTACGTAATCGCCGTATATCGCGGAGTTTGTGCAGACCTGATGATACATTACAACGGGCAGCCTGCACGAACTTTTGACCGATACGGTCTGTGCCGCGGGCGCGGTGAAAACAAAAGTGCAGCCGAGCAGGAAAAGTGTCGTAAAAGCGCATATTTTCGCCACTTTTTTGTAATTGAAAATGCAGAACATATTATCACCGCAGTAGTATATGAAAAAAATTTTGAAAAATTGCAAACAAATGTTTGCTTTTTTCGGAAATATGTGTTATATTGTAGTTAATAATAATTTCGGAGGCGGTATTTTGGAGCCTATTAACGAAACTCAAAAACGAATTTATGAATTCTTGGTTGCCCGTTCGCAAGAAGGTGTGCCCCCTTCGGTGCGCGAAATCGGTGCGGCTGTGGGGCTTAAATCCACAGCCTCGGTGCAGTCAAATCTCGACGCACTCGAGAGCGCCGGCTACATTATGCGCGACCCGCTGCTTAAAAGGTCAATACGCATACTCGGTCAGGCTGAAAATATCACACACGTTCCGCTTCTCGGCACGGTTACGGCAGGTATGCCCATTCTCGCCGTGGAGCAGATTGAGGGCTACATCCCATACACCGGCAGAGTATCGCGCGACAAGCCGCTGTTCGCCCTCAAGGTGCGCGGCGAAAGTATGCTCTGGGCAGGCATCCTCAACGGCGACATAGTCATTGCCGAAAAAACGCCGTACGCTTCAAACGGTGAAATAGTTGTTGCCATGATAGATGACGAAGCCACCGTCAAACGCTTCTTTAAGGAGAACGGCCACTTCCGCCTGCAGCCCGAAAACGATGAGTTTGAGCCGATAATTACGGACGAGGTCATCATTCTGGGCAAAGTCGTTGCATTGTTGAGATACTATTGAAAAAACGGACTGTGTTTTTACACAGTCCGAATTTAATGAATAATGCATAATGAATGACGAATAATTTCGGGGCGCAAAGCGCCGGATTATAATAATTATGAATCTGCGAATATAAAAAGCAGAGATGAGACTGAAATACCGTCGCATCCCTTTTTCCATATACCGATTATACCACAATCGACGGCGAAAAACAAGCCTTGCGTATAGCTGATATTTGTAGTACAATACGATTTATATCATATACGGAGGTAAAGGCAGAATGTCACTTACCGATTTAACCTTTGAACGCGAAAAACTTAATGATGTGCGCCGCTTTATAGATTCCGAAATCGAACGCCTTAACGGCATAATAGTCAGCAGCCGCGAGCTTGCCAAGACCGAGGGCGCCGATTTCAATATGTATAACCCCAACGGCGGTATGTATTCGGGAATTGAGCTTACCAATGTTCATTATGAAATGGAAAAGCAGTTTGCCGCCGCGGTAACTGCCGAGCTTGATATTGACTTTTTGCGCAAGAACAGACCTGCGCCGTATTTTGCGCGCATAGATTTTAAGCCCGACAACGGCAGACCGCAGTCGGTTTACATCGGCTTGCGCACTTTGCAGGACCCCGACACCTATAAAATGGTTATTTGCGACTGGCGTGCGCCCATTTCCTCGCTTTTTTACGATGATTTTGACGGCAAGGCTTCATTTGAAGCGCCGCGCGGCAGAATTACGGGCGACCTTACGCTTAAAAGGCAGTTTCGCTTTAAGGACGGCGAGCTTGACTGCTATATCGACAGCAG
>JAZUJG010000424.1:0-7425 GCA_045642645.1 Acutalibacteraceae bacterium
GAATTATTAAAGTAAACTGATGTTGTTGATAGAGAGCAAAATTCATAATATAATAACAACGACATTTAATTCTAATTATGGCGAATTCGCCATAATTAAACGGAGTAGATGATGGATAAGATATCTGTGAACGGTACGAAAATCAATGTCATTTCTCTTGACAATGCTGACTATATTTGCATTACAGATATGCTCAAGGCAAAGGACGGCGATTTTTTCGTTACTGATTGGCTGAGAAACCGGAATACACTTGAATATATCGGTACATGGGAAAGCGTTTTCAATCCGGATTTCAATTGTGACGGCTTTGAAGAAATCATAAAGCAAGCGGGTCTTAATAGCTTCAAAATCAGTGTAAAGGAATTTGTTGAGAAAACAAATGCGATTTCCATTTCGGCTAAAGCCGGAAGATACGGCGGCACTTACGCGCATAAAGATATCGCATTTGAATTCGCCATGTGGATAAGTCCTCAGTTCAAGATATATGTAGTCAAAGAATTTCAGCGTTTAAAAGCTGAAGAACAGAAGCTTCTCGGCTGGTCGGCGAAGCGTGAGTTGGCAAAAATCAATTATCGCATTCATACGGATGCAATCAAAAATAAACTCATTCCCGAAAAATTGTCAACAAAGCAAATCTCTTTTGTTTATGCGGATGAGGCGGATGTGCTTAATGTTGCTCTATTCGGAAAGACTGCGAAAGAATGGCGCGATGCTAATCCGGATAAAAAAGGTAACATTCGTGACTATGCTTCAATGAATGAGTTGATTTGTCTCTCTAATTTGGAAAATATAAACGCTGTGCTGATTAACGAAAATGTTCCGCAACCACAGCGATTGGAAAAGCTTAATCAAATCGCCATTCATCAAATTACGGTGTTGCAGGGAGTCGATAATAAGGAATTATTGAAGTAAAACAACAAAGGAGCTGCCGCAGGTTTATGCGACAGCCCCGATTGAATGATTATTCGGCAGGTTTAATAGTGCCTGCGGTTTTGCGTATGGTGTTTTCCACCGAGTGAATAAGCGTTTCAATGCTTGCGGGCTCAGGCCCGCCGTAGCGGCGTGCGTTTATGTTCTTATCGGGGAAATCATTGATTATCGACTCCGTAAGCGCTATTGCAAATGCCTGCGCATATTTCGGCGGCAGGGTAAACCACCTTTTCGGTATATACCCCTTTTGCGCGGCGGCGTGCAGTATTCTGTAAACCGCGGCGGCGTAAAGCATATCGGTCTTTTCGCCTGCCTGTGCCGAGCCCGTGTTCATTCTTTCGTGCGCCATAATGGCGGCGCGGTAAACCGAAAGCGTGCTGAATTCCGAATCTTCCTCGCGGTCATCAAGTGCATCTGCTGCAAAGCCCGTGCGGCTCCCGGTTCTGCCGAGAATGTAGTCGGCGGTCACGCCGTAGTAATCGGCGGCTTTGCATAAAAAATCAAGGCTGAATTCGCGTATGCCGTTCTCATAGTGCGACAGAAGCGCCTGCGAAACGCCGAGGTCTGCGGCGGCAGCCTTCTGACTTATGCTTTTTTCGGTGCGCAGCTCACAAAGGCGTTCTGCCGAAACCGTACTCATAATCATCCCACCCGAAATTATACTTTGCGTATAATATACAATATTTTTTTGGAGATTGCAATGAAAACTTATACCGTTCACTTCATACGCCACGCGCTTACCCGGGGCAACCTCGAGGGGCGCTATATAGGCCACACCGACGAGGAGCTTTGCCCCGAGGGGCTTGAGCAGCTTGAAAAAATGAAAACCGAGTTCGATTACCCCGAGGTTGATGTGGTTTTTACAAGCACATTAAAACGCTGCAGGCAGACTGCGGAAATCCTTTACCCCGACAAGCACGCTATTGAAATGCGCGATTTTGACGAGTGCGATTTCGGCGAATTCGAGGGGCATACAGCCGATGAGCTGAAACCCTACAAGGAGTTTTCCGAATGGCTTGCAGGCGGTGAGGATGCCGCCCCCCTCAACGGCGAAAGCAACAAGGCTTTTGCCACAAGGGTGTGCGACTGCTTTATAAAAACCGTTGACGGTATGATTAAAACGGGCACAAGGAGCGCCGCAATAGTTACACACGGCGGCGTAATAATGTCGCTTATGGCGGCGTTTGCCGTACCCGAGCTGCCCATGACCGAGTGGCTCTGCCCGAGCTGCTGCGGTTATACTTTGCGTATAACTCCTACATTGTGGAGTCAGATTAAAAAATGCGAGGCAATAAGCGATGTTCCCGCGGAGCCGCTTACACCCGAGCAGGAGGAAAGACTTTGGGATTATTACCCCGAGCTTTCCGAAAATGACGATTTTGATTACGAAAGCGAGGTCGGCGACTTTGAGTGATTACCGTATTTTTGCAAACCACGCACACCTTTTTCCCGCAGGGTCAAAGGACAATGCGCAGATTGATGACCTGAAAAGGCTGATGTATGAATGTGAAATCGAAAAGGCGGTCTGCTTTGCCACATTCACCGAGCAGAATACGCGCATAGGGCTTGATGCCGATACGCGCAGATGGCTCGCAGAGGAAATAAAAAACGAGCCGTCGCTCGTGGGCTTCGGCACAGTTGACTTTGACCGCAAGGATCTGCGCGAGCAGGTGCGCGAAATCAAGGAACTCGGTCTTTTGGGCATAAAGATACACCCCGCGTACCAGGAGGTAAAGGTCGATTCGCCGGAGCTTTTTGAGGTCTATGACGAAGCGCAGGCGCAGAATTTATTTGTGAGCTTCCATACGGGGCTGCATTGGCACAGAATAAGAGATTACGAGATGCTTCTGTTCGATGAGGTTGCGTGGAATTTCCCGAAGCTCAGATTCAGTATGGAGCATATCGGCGGCTACACATTTTTCAGAGAAGCGCTGCTTATTATGAATAACTATAAGCGCGATGAAATCAAGCACGTTTTCGCAGGGTGGACGAGTATCGCCATGGAAACCGACGAAATGGGCGCAGAGCGCTGCGGTCCGTGGTCGATTACCGATGACGAGCTTTGCACGCTCATTCATCAGGTCGGTTACGAAACAAGCATTTTCGGTCTTGATTTCCCGTACAAAAAGGCGGATAAAATCAAAGCATCAATCGAGAGAATCAAAAATCTCCCCATTTCCGAGGAAGCCAAGCACGCAATACTCGGTGATAATCTGAGGAGAGAGCTTAATATAGAGTAAATATTAAAGGGGCTGTCGAACTGACAGCCCCTTTAATGTTGTTAATGGTGATGGTGGTGATGTGCCGGCGAGCGTATTTCTTTGCCGGTGCAGCTTTCTTCGGCACATTTTTCATCCGGAGTTTCGATTTCAACGGTTGCGTGACCTATGCCGTGCCCGGTCAGTTCTTCCTTAATTTTTGCTTTCACCGTTTCGGCATTTCCGTCAATCACGGCGTGCAGAGTCGCGTAATTGTTTGCGCCGTCCATAGTCCAGATGTGTATATGGTGCACGCTTAAAACGCCGTCAATTTCCGTAAGGTGCTCCGCTATTTCCGAAAGTTCAATGCCGTTTGGCGCTTTTTCGAGAAAAATATCAAGTATTTCTTTCAGGTTTTTGATTGCATTAAATAAAATCACAAGTGAAACCGCAATCGATAAAACGGGGTCGATTAAGGAAATGTCCGTAAATTTCATAACAACGGCGCTCACAAGCACTACTGCCCAGCCGAACACATCCTCAAACATGTGCAGGTTTACCGCTTTCTGATTTACCGAGTCGCCCTCTTTTGTAACGAAAGCGGCAATGCTGTTTACGACAAGACCTATTACGGCTAATATGAGCATACCGTTATAGTTTACGGGGACCGGATTTATTAAGCGCCCTATTGAATAATAAATGATGAGCACCGAGCCGGTCAGCAGCACAACGGTTGTAATAACGCCGCCAACTGCCGAATAGCGTGCATATCCGTAGGTGTAAACATCATCGGGTGCTTTTTTGCTTTTGCGTTCCAGAAACCACGATATGCCGATGCTCAATGCATCGCCCAGATCGTGAACGGCATCCGACATAATGGCAAAGCTGCCGGTAAATGTGCCGCCCAAGAACTCAAACACCGAAAAGCAGAAATTAAGTAAAAACGCAATTAAAATATTTCTGTCGGTTTTCATAAAGCCTCCGAAAACAATGCTTATTTCACAAACTTTGTCAGCACGCGCACAAGCTCGTCAATATTTATGGGCTTTGCGAGGTGATCGTCCATACCGGCTTCAAAGGCGCGCTGCTTGTCCTCCGCAAAGGCGTTTGCCGTCATTGCGACTATGGGTATGTGCGTGTTATACGGGTCTGCAAGGCTGCGTATTTCCGAGGTTGCCTTGTAGCCGTTCATAATGGGCATCTGAATATCCATAAGAATTATATCGTAATAATATTCAAGCCCGTTTTCGATCATATCAACGCATTTCTGCACCGCGTAAATGCCGTCCTCGGCTTCCTCGACCTGCATACCGTATTCTTCAAGAATATCCTTTGCGATTTCGCGGTTGAGCTCGTTGTCTTCAACAAGCAGCACCCTTTTGCCGTTAAGTACGGCAACATCGCCGCAGGCTTCGTCGGTTTCGGTGTTTACAACTGCTTCAACATTTCTGAAATCAAACACAATGCTTACCGCAGTACCCTTGCCGAGCTCGCTCTGCACGCTGATTTTACCGCCCATAAGCTCCACAAGCTCTTTTGTAATGGCAAGTCCGAGCCCCGTGCCCTGAATACCGCTCACGGTGGAGCTTTGCTCCCTCGCAAACGCTTCAAACAGATGCGACATAAACTCCTTGCTCATACCTATACCGTTGTCGGTAATGTCGAATTTCAGACGGCAGTAACCGTCTCTTTCGCAGGGGATTTCGTGAATTTCGTAAGTTATTCTGCCGCCGGGGTTGGTGTATTTTACGGCGTTGTTGAGTATGTTTATAAGCACTCTGTTCACGCGCAGCTCGTCGCAGAAAACGCGGTCGTGCTCAATGCTTCCGGCAAAATCAAAGTGCAGCTCAATGCCCTTGTCCTTTGCGCTCGGGGCGATCATATTCCACAGATCATCGGTGCAGCTCTTAACGCTTACGGGTTTTTCTTCAATAATGATTTTGCCCGACTCGATGCGCGACATATCGAGCACGTCGTTAATAAGCGAAAGCAGGTGCTGACTTGAGCTTTCCACTTTTTCAAGGCAGTCGACCACTTTTTCGGTATCGTCGATATGCTTCTGCGCCATATTCGTAAAGCCGATTATCGCATTCATCGGCGTGCGTATATCGTGGCTCATATTGAAAAGGAAGGTGGTTTTTGCAATATTTGCGGCTTCGGCATCGGCGAGCGCCTTGTCAAGCGTGTTGCGCTGCTCGATTTTTTCGCGCAGCTCATCGTCCTTGTCGGCGAAGCCGAGCGCAACCGCACGGGGCGCACTGTCCTCGTCGCCCACCTTGACAAACCTCATTTCGCAGTAATGCGGGTCGCCGTTATTGTCGCTGCGGTAGGTGGTGGTGAACGCCTTTTTGCCGGAAAGCTCATTGCGGATATTTTCGACCGAGCCTGCTTTGAGCATCATTTCGCGGTCCTCCGGGTAAACAAGGGAATTGACATAAAGCTTGAATGCCTCGGAATAAAGCATATCATTTATGAAAAGCTCGCCGACCTGGTCTTCGGTTTCCTCATTCATAATATAGGGCTTAAGCTCCTCGGTGGTAAGGTCAACATAGTAAACCGAGGTGTATTCCGAAGCAAGCACCTCTATAATGTCATAGTTGCGTTTAAGCAGTTCACGGCGCTTGTTTTCGCGCTCGGTAGTTTCCTGCCTGTTTAAAAAGCACATAATGATGTTGCCGTTTTTTTCGTAGGCACGCGGGCGGACAATGCGCATTTCATAGTAAAGAGGCGATCCGGAGTGAATATCCTTGTATTTAACTTCAATATTCGCCTGTGTTTTAAGCTGTTCGGCAATGTATTCGAGCGAAATGTATGAGCGCATCATCTCGCGGTCCTCGGGGGCAACATCGCGCTCGATATAGTCACTGAATGCCGTTGAAAACGGTATGCCTACATCGTGGTAAGCGGATTTGAGGTAGTCGGTGCGCTTAAAGGACAGGAATCTGTTGGCATTAACATCCACATAGTAAATGGATTCATATGTGTCGCCTATGGCGGTGATGATTTCCGCACTCAGAAAATTCTCCGTCTGTTCGAGTTCGTTATTGCGGTGCTGAATATGCAGTAAGTCCGTAACCGCCTGATGGCAGCCCTCAAGGCGAATGCCTTTTGTGTATTTGTAATTGCGCATACCGCCGCAGCGCACATAAATTTCCTCGCCGTGCAAAAACCACGGGTACTGAATTTCGGCGTGAGCACCGCTTATCATTTTATCAACGCCGTCGGCAACGGCATCGTAATGCTCGGGGTGAACATTGTCGTACCACGCGCTGTAAAGCTGCTCGGGCGTAAGAACGGTTTCAACGCCGAGTAAGCGCAGCATTGTATCGTCGGCATACATACGCGGCGCGGCGCCATCGTCAATTTCGATAGCCCAAAGACCGATATTTGCATTTTTAAGTACATCACGTGCTAAAGAAAAATCATTTGTTGAGTTCATAATATTACTCCTTACAATATACAGAACAATTAAAGCACAAAAATATAAATTTTTCAAGGAATAATAAGAGAATTTACAGATGTTTCCAAAATATTATTGTAAAAAACACGGGGCGGATGTAAAATTGCAGCAAAGAGGGAGCTGCCATGCTTAAAATTCATATAGCCTACGGCTTTCATGTAAACTGCTACCACTCATACAGGGGCGATACGAACGATAACCTCGGCTTCGGCTCAGTTCAATGAGGTCAAAATACAGAACACAGGCGAAAATGAACTGAAAAGTCCCATTCTTACGGGCATTTCCGGTAATGTCGGCAAGTATGTAACAAAGGGCGTTCGCGCCATAGCGCATATTGTAAAAGAGCAGGTAAAAGCGAAATAATCAAGAATTAAGATAAAATCAGATAAAACGAATTGTATGGGCGGCACCCCGTACAATTTCCCCCCGAATTTCCGCAATCTGAAAACTGAAAACCGAAAACTGAAAACTCGAATAATCGGCGCTTTGCGCCCCGAAATTATTCGTTATTCATTATGCATTATTCATTAAGCGAAGCGCAAGCTGTCAATCGCTCGGGCACGCGAGGTGCCGCTGCGCGATTGACCCGGGTGGCACGGGGTGCCACCCGTACAATTTTTTCCGAATTTTCACAATCTGAAAACTGTAAACCGAAAACTGAAAACTCGAATAATCGGCGCTTTGCGCCCCGAAATTATTCGTTATTCATTATGCATTATTCATTAAGCGGCGCGGGGTGCAGCCCGTACAATTTTCCCCCGAATTTCCGCAATCTGAAAACTGAAAACCGAAAACTGAAAACTCGAATAATCGGCGCTTTGCGCCCCGAAATTATTC
>JAZUJG010000425.1:0-3817 GCA_045642645.1 Acutalibacteraceae bacterium
GACAACCAGCTGCGCGGCAGAAGCGGCAGACAGGGCGACCCCGGCGAAAGCAGATTCTACCTTTCGGCAGAGGATGATTTACTGAGACTTTTCGCAGGCGACAGATTCTATAACACACTTGACGCATTCAAGAGCATAGGCGATATGCCCATTGAAGCAAAGCTTTTCACATCCTCTATTGAGGGTGCGCAGAAAAAGGTCGAGGGCAACAACTTCGCAATCCGCCGCAATGTGCTCAAATACGACGATGTTATGAATAAGCAGCGCGAGGTCATTTACGGTCAGCGCAACCAGGTGCTTGACGGCGAGGATATTTCCGCACTCATTCAGAAGATGATAGTTGACACCATCACCGAATCAGTTGACTTCTACTGCCCCGAAAAAGCACCCGAAAGCGAATGGAACAAAAAAGGTCTTGCCACAAAATACGGCTGGCTTATAAACGAAGCGGATATTGAGAATACCTGCTCAAACGAAGAAATAACCGTACTGCTGCTTGACAAGGCGCAGGAGCTTTACGACTCGCGCAAGGCTGAATACGGCGAGGATGTTATAAAGGAAATCGAGCGCGTAGGTCTTTTACGCAATGTTGATATGCGCTGGATGGACCACATCGACGCCATGGACCAGCTCAAACGCAGTATGAACCTTATGGGTTACGGTCAGAAAGACCCCGTAATCGTGTTCCGCGATGAAGGTCTTGATATGTTCGAGGAAATGACCAACGGCATACGCGAAGGCACAGTTGATTTTGTATTGCAGGCAAGAATCCGCAAGGAAGAGCCCGTTGAAAGAAAGCAGGTAGCAAAAATAACCGCCACCTCCGGCGCGGATGACGGCACGGTAAAAAAGCAGCCCGTCAAAAAAGGTCAGAAGGTCGGCAGAAACGACCCCTGCCCCTGCGGAAGCGGCAAGAAGTATAAAAAGTGCTGCGGCATGAACGAGAGTGACTAATGCGGAGCCGATAAAAAGCGCAGAGCGAAAACAAGTTTTCTTGCGCCGTTTTCGGTTTTGATAACAAAAATTCGGAGAAATTTGCAGGGGCGGCACCCCGTGCCGCCCGTTTGCCCACAGGGCAAAAATAAAACCGCGTTGATTTTGTGTAATCAGCGCAGTTTTTATGGTATATGTAGTTTTCATCTGTCAATCGCTGAGCGATTGACCCGGGAGGCACGGGGTGCCTCCCCTACCGTTCGTTCTGTTTTTTCGCGTGGAAAACCGCGTTATTTTTTGAAAATTCTGAAAACTGAAAACTGAAAACTCGAATAATCGGCGCTTTGCGCCCCGAAATTATTCATCATTCATTATGCATTATTCATCAAAAGGCAGCTTCACACCCGCGAAGCTGCCTTTTTTTATTCTTCGTCTTTCCTCTCGGCATCTTCTGCGAGCGGAGTAATTTCGACTTTAATTTTATCTATGCGCTTATCCTCAACGCTGAGCACGGTGAATTTTACATTTTCAAATTCAACCTCGTTCATTTCGCCGTCCTTGGGGATGCACTGAAGCTCATCGAGTATATACCCCGCAAGCGTTTCATAGTCGCCCTCGGGGAAGGTTTTGCCCGTAAGCTCCTCGATTTCTTCAATATCCACGGTGCCGTCAACTGTAAAGGTGTTCTCGTCGATTTTGGAGATTTCCTCCTCCTCATCGTCGTATTCATCCTGAATATTGCCCATAACGGCTTCGACTATATCTTCAAGCGTTACAATACCCGCAGTGCCGCCGTATTCATCCACAACGACTGCCATCTGCAGCTTGCGGGCGCTCATTTCCTTGAACAGCTCGCCTATTTCCTTGGACTCGGGTATGAAATACGCCTCACGCATTATGCTTCTGAGTGTTTCCCTGGCAGGCACCTGCTTACCTACATATTTGAGCAGGTCTTTTATATACACAACGCCTACTATATTGTCGATATCGTCTTCATAAACGGGGATTCTCGACCTGCCGCTTTCAATGGCAAGCTTCACAAGCTCATCGAGCGTAAGGTCATTTATATCCGCCGCATCAACATCGGTGCGGTGTGTCATAATATCTCCGGCATCGGTATCGTCAAACTCAAAGATGTTGTTTATCATCTCTTTCTGAGTGTTTTCGATAACGCCCTTTTCCTCGCCCACATCAACGAGCATACGGATTTCTTCCTCGGTAACGACTTCTTCATCTGCATTGGGGTCAAAGCCGAAAAGCCTTACCACCGCATTGGTGGAAAGTGAGAGGAATTTCACAAACGGCGCCGCAATTTTACTGATAAACAGCAGCGGCGACACTACCGCGAACGATACCTTTTCGGGTATCTGCATGGCGATGCGCTTGGGGGCAAGCTCGCCCAGCACAAGCGAAAAGTATGACATAATAAGCGTGATTACAACTACCGATACGGGATAAATAACATCCCTTTGCCAGCCCGTGCCGTTTACGACTGCGGCGGTGAGCATCTCGGCGAATGAGGTTGCCGCCGATGCCGATGACAGAAAGCCCGCCAGCGTTACGCCGATTTGAATGGTGGAAAGAAAACGGCTGCTGTTTTCGGTGAGTTTAAGTATAAGCTTTGCTTTTTTGTGCCCGTCCTCAGCCATACGCTCGATTTTTGCATCGTTGAGGGAAATAATGGCGATTTCCGACATTGCAAAAAACGCATTGATAAGTACGAGTACAAGAAGAAGCGGAATTTTTACAAGCAGTTCTTTTCCTGCAGGGCTCATTTCGAGCGTCATAATACTGTGTGCCAACAAATTACCGGGTCCGGGGTCATCCATTTGAGGATTTGCTCCTTTCAATTTACGGTGAAATCACCTTTTTAGCAGAATGCGAATATGCACTCTTGCAGTTTATTATATTACAGTAATTTCCTGCTCTTGTCAATATTTAATATATATATTCATATTTTACCTAAATTATATACACATTTTATATTTACAAACGACGAAAACGGTGTTAATATTATGGGTGGTATTTTTTAATACAATTCTTTAGGAGGAAAAACTATGGCACGCAAAATGAAAACCATGGACGGCAACAACGCTGCTGCGTATGTCTCTTACGCATTTACCGAAGTTGCCGGCATTTACCCCATCACACCCTCAAGTCCCATGGCGGACTATGTTGACCAGTGGTCGGCACAGGGTATGAAAAACATCTTCGGCACAACCGTAAAGGTTGCCGAGATGCAGTCGGAAGCAGGTGCATCCGGTACTGTTCACGGCTCACTTGCAGCAGGCGCACTCACCACAACTTATACCGCTTCACAGGGTCTTCTTCTCATGATCCCCAATATGTATAAGATCGCCGGCGAGCTTCTTCCCTGCGTATTCCACGTTTCGGCCCGCTGCGTTGCTTCGCACGCACTCAACATTTTCGGTGACCATTCCGACGTTTACGCCTGCCGCCAGACAGGTTTCGCAATGCTCGCCGAAACCAATCCGCAGGAGGTTATGGATCTCGGCGCGGTTGCACACCTTGCGGCAATCAAGGGCAGAGTTCCCTTTATCAACTTCTTTGACGGTTTCCGCACCTCTCACGAGATTCAGAAAATCGCAGTCTGGGATTACGAAGACCTTAAAGAAATGTGCGATATGGATGCTGTTGACGCTTTCAGAAAGAGAGCACTCAACCCCGAGCACCCCACCATGCGCGGCTCACACGAGAACGGCGACATCTTCTTCCAGCACAGAGAAGCCTGCAACAAGTACTACGATGCAGTTCCCGCTATTGTTGAGGAATATATGGGCAAGGTCAATGCCAAGCTCGGCACCGACTACAAGCTCTTTAACTACTACGGCGCTGCCGATGCAGACCGCGTAATAGTTGCCAT
>JAZUJG010000426.1:0-4033 GCA_045642645.1 Acutalibacteraceae bacterium
GCCCCCGGCAGATATTTCCTTATGGCGCAGCCGCTGAAAATTTCCGGCGTGGAAGCCGCAATGTGCAGGGCGATACTGATAAAAGACCACCTGTTCTGGTCCGATTCGGGAATATAATTAATTAAAAGTGCATAATAAATAATGAATAATTTCGGGGCGCAAGCGCCGGATTATAATTAAGAATTAAGAGGTCGGAATTAAGAGCAAATGCTCGAAGTTCCGACCTCTTTTGTCGCGTTTATTCGGAGTAATATTGTAGGGGAGGCACCCCGTGCCTCCCGTTTGCCCGCAGGGCAAAAGGCAAACAACGCAGTTTCGAGTAACTGCATTCCAATTATATATATAACCGATTTCGGGTATAAAAATTCCGCTTCCGATTTTCGGGAGCGGTCAGTTTTTATATTCGGCTATATCTTCAAGTCTGCAATCAAGTATTTCGCACAGCTCGTTAAGTGTAAAAGTGTTCACATTTCCGTTTTTTCTGAGTCTGTCAAGCTGTCCGGTGCTTATTCCGTAATCCTTTATAAGCTTGTATTGCGAAATGTTTTTCTCTTTGAGCGTGACCCAAAGCTTATCAAAAACGATCATAAACCGCCCTCTAATCGAATATTTATTTATATTATATCCACTTATTATTGTAAAATGATATTCGTGTATTGACAATAGCCCGTAAACGGGCTATAATATCAAAGATAAAATGGAAAAGGAGGTGTCTTATCAAAATGAATAGAGGAAATATCAATTTCAATGTTTTCTTTCCAAAAAACTTTTTTGATAAGGGAACAAATGAAAAATTCCAATTGTTCCTTATCGGAAAAATCATTGATTCATTCAACGAAGATGATGTTGAGTGGGGAAATCCTCGAAAAAATGAACCAGATTTAATAATTAATAACGTACCATTCGAATTGACATTAGCTTCTACTGTAGAAGACACATCAACTTTTATCAAAAAGATTATAGAGTATACGTTGAAATCAAATAATGTAGAAGAACTTTTGATTGAATGTATAATTGAGGCTTGTAATAAAAAGACTCGAAAACAATATTGCACTGTAGATAATACCCTCAGTATTCTTTTGGTAATGCCAGTATATATTTGGTGTGCGCCATTATACTCAAGCATTCCTGAATTATTACCACCTAACAAGCTTCCAAAGTTGCTTTTTGATATTAAAACTCAATATATAGATAATGGAAAATTTAAAGATGTTTTAATTCATATGCCAGGTTTTTCATATGATTGGTTTTCTTGCTCCTGCAAAGATTGCAGAATTATTAATTGGGTTCAGCTGGATGATGATCAGATATCTAGTGGAAATTATCCGTATATAGTAAAAATTGGTTCACTTACAACTGATGAGGTGGAAATATGAATAAACAATGTTTAATAAGAATAATAAGCGTTATTGTTTGTGTGGAACTCTTATTTGTCACAAGTCCAAAAGTGAGTGCAGTCAGCACCAGCGGTTCTTGCGGCACGAATGTTAAGTGGTCACTTAATGCATCGACAGGAGTGTTAACGATTTCAGGTAGCGGACCTATGGCGAATTATTCATCAAGAGATTCACAACCGTGGTTCTCTTATTATGATTATGATGGTGTTTATGATAATATTAAATCAATTGTTATAAAAGACGGCGTTACAACCATAGGTAATTATTCGTTCTATGCCTGCGGTCAAATTAAATCGGTAACAATACCTGAAAGTGTAACAAGAATAGGTGATTATGCTTTCAGTGGTTGCGATTTCACCTCGTTAATAATACCTAACAGCGTAACAAGTATAGGCGATCGTGCTTTCAATGGGTGTGGCCTTACATCGATAGAAATACCCGACAGCGTAACAAATATAGGTGAGGCTGCCTTCTATAATTGCAGCAAACTCACTTTGATAAAAATAGGTGATCGCGTGACTCGCATAGGCACTAACGCTTTTAATGGAACAGCGTACTATAATAATTCTGCATATTGGGAAAACAATGTACTATATATTGGCAATTATTTGATTAAAGCTAAAACAGAAATAAGTGGTTCGTATTCAGTTAAAAGTGGCACAAAATGTATTGCCAATACGGCGTTTGTAAATTGCTCAGATCTTATCTCAGTTACTATGGGTGACAGCGTAACAAGCATAGGTGCTGGTTCATTTAACAGATGTAGTAATCTTACCTCTGTAACGATGGGAAACAGCGTAACGATTATAGATAATTCGGCTTTTTATGATTGTAGCAATCTTATTTCTATAACGATACCTGATAGTGTTACGCGAATAGGAAAAAAAGCCTTTTATAACACAGCAATCTATAAAAATTCTTATTGGGAAAACAACAAGGTTCTGTATCTTGGCAATCACCTTATTGAGGCGAAATCAGATATAAGTGGTGCATATATCGTTAAAAGTGGCACAAAGTGTATTGCTGATGAGGCGTTTATAAACTGCTCCGATCTTATCTCAGTAACTATAGGTGATAGCGTAACAAGTATTGGTGCTGATGCGTTCAATCATTGTGATTGTCTTACATTTGTAACTGTAGGAAACAGCGTAACAAGTATAGGAGAGAAGGCTTTCTATTGTTGCCACAATATTGATGCAGTGTATATTACAGATCTTGCGGTATGGTGCGGTATTACATTCTTCGATAATTATTCCAATCCGCTTATGTGGGGTGCGAGTAACCTTTATATTAATGGTAAACTTGCAACGGATATAGTTATTCCTAACGGTGTTACAAGCATATGTAAGTACGCTTTCTATGGGTGCAAAAGCTTAAGTTCGGTAACGATATCAGATAGTGTGATGAGCATAGGCAACCACGCTTTTAGCACAAATAGTAATCTTGTTTCGGCAACGATTCCTATCAGCGTAACATCTATAGATCCATATGCTTTCTATTCAATTCCCATTGAGAATTTTACGATTTATGGATACACAGCAAGTTATGCGCAAATATATGCAAATCAAAATAATTTTTCTTTTGTTTCGATTGGCTGTAATCACAATGTCACTAAATGGGATATTGCGCTCTTGCCGACTTGTACTGAATCTGGCATAAAATATGGCATTTGCGGCTTGTGTAACGAAAAGGTTGCACAAGAGGTTATTCCGGCAACGGGACACAAAACTACGATAAAAATAACCGAAAAAGCTGCAACTTGCATTGAAAAAGGTTCGGAGGATGAATATTGCCTTGACTGTTCCGAATTGGTTGGCACACGCGAAATTCCCGCGCTCGGTCATAATTTTGTGCTTGCCGAAAAGAACGAAAAGCATCCGCACAATGAATTATTCAAGTGCACCCGCTGCCCTGAAACCAAAACAGTTGACAGCGTTTATTCGGAAATCTGCCCCGAATGTAACTTTACATCTACCGCCATTGATGCCGAAAGCTGCAAAATCACGGGTTACACCGGCGCACTTTCTTCGCTGACTGTTCCTGCAGAGCTCGGCGGCAAAAAGGTTGTTTCCACCGCCACAAGTGCATTGAAAGCCAATACAAAATTAACCGAGGTCAGATTTGAAGACGGCATTACGGAAATCGGCAGTCTTACATTTATGAACTGCTCATCGCTCAAAAAAGCCGTTGTTCCGGCGAGTGTGACAACAATCGGCACCCATGCGTTTTACGGCTGTGCGGCGGACTTTGCAATATACTGCTTCCGCGACAGTTACGCACATCAGTATGCCGTGGATAACGATATTGACTTTGTGCTTATGGATATTGCCGAAACAAAGAATTCGATAATAGATTACACTCATAAGCTCATTTTTACACAATTCACCATGGCAGCGGATATGTCTGTTCTTATCGGTGTGCCGAAAAATGTTGTTGCAATCCCGCAGGCGAGCGTTGTTAACGGTAACCGCGAAACATTCGGCACCGGTTCAACGGTAACTGTTTTTGAAAACAATACGTTCAGCGGCGAATACACCGTAATCGTCAACGGTGACCTTGACGGCGATGGTGTGAGCGATGTGCTTGATGCGGTGCTCGCGGAGCGTGCATTGCACGGCCACGGCGGCCTTTCCGCG
>JAZUJG010000427.1:0-10797 GCA_045642645.1 Acutalibacteraceae bacterium
GCCCATTTCCTCGCTTTTTTACGATGATTTTGACGGCAAGGCTTCATTTGAAGCGCCGCGCGGCAGAATTACGGGCGACCTTACGCTTAAAAGGCAGTTTCGCTTTAAGGACGGCGAGCTTGACTGCTATATCGACAGCAGCATAAAAATAGACGATACCATTCTGCGCGACGTGCTCAGCGGCAACGCCAATCAGCACTTAAAGGTGATTGTAAACAGTATTCAGCGCGAGCAGAACAAAGCCATTCGCTATGCCGGAATGAAAAATCTGCTTGTGTGCGGTCCTGCGGGCAGCGGCAAGACCTCGGTGGGCTTTCACCGCCTTGCATTTCTGCTTTACAGAAGCCGCCGCGAGCTGACCTCGGCTGAAATAGTGATGTTTTCAAATAACGATATTTTTTCGAGCTATGTTGCGGATGTTATACCCGAGCTCGGCGAAATGCCGATAAATTATGCCGATTTTTATTCGGTATTCAAGGCGGAAATACCCGCTTACGGAATTGAAGATTACTATTCGCTTGCCGAAGCCCTCATAAAAGGCGACACTTTGAGAAAACGCGGCTGCGAAATCAAGAACAGTGAAAAATTCCTTGATGAAATATGCGATTTCGCATTTGATTTTGAGCCCGACTTTAAGGATATAAAGTACGCGGGCGAGGTGATTCTTACAAAAGAGGAGCTTGCGCTGCGCTATGCGGGCGATACCGAGAGCAGTGCCAAAGCAAAAGCCGAGCGTATATGCGCATACGCCGTGAGTAAAATCGACGAGTATTTTATTGCAAACCACGATGCGATTTACGAAAGACTCGATGCGGATTCGGCAATAGATGAGGATACGGCGAAGCTTGTGAAGCAGCGCCGCCGCTCCGTAAAGCAGACTGCGCTTGATATGATGAAGAACGCCGCCGTTGCCGATGCCGTAACGCTTTACCTGCGCGCAGTCGGCAAATATGCCGACAGGTACGGCGAGCGCGAGGCGCTTACACGCTCACTTGAAAGTATGAAGCGCGGCGTGCTGCAATTTGAAGATGCACTGTGCGTGGTGTGGATAAAATGCGCCCTCGGCACCGCCGCCGCATTGAGCGGAGTTAAGCACGTGCTTATAGACGAGGCGCAGGATATGTCGCTTCTGCAGCACAGAATTTTACTTAAAATGTTCCCGCAGGCACTGTTCACACTGCTTGCAGACGGCAATCAGGCAATACTGCCGGCGGTGAACACGGTTAATGTGCAGGAGCTTAAAGAGCTTTATGATGCCGAGTATATGTACCTTGACAGAAGCTACCGCTCCACAAAGCAGATAAACGCCGCGGCGCTTGAGCTATTGCCGGAGGATGCGCGTTACGAGGTTTTTGAGCGCGACGGCGCCGAGGTGAAGCTCGCAAACGGCGTGCAGGCACTTAAAGCTGCGCTTGAGGATATGACGGCAGAAAGCCGCTCGGTGTGCATCATTACAAAAACCGCCGCGCAGGCGCAAAAGATTTACGGTATGCTTAAACCCGAATTTGAAGACCTGCACCTTTGCGCCGGTAAAAACGGCGTTATGACCAACGACCCGACGGTTATGCCGCTTGCACTCACAAAGGGGCTTGAGTTTGACGGTGTGGCGGTCTGCGGCGAGCCGGGCGACTTTGACGGCGATGAGAATAAGCACTACAAGTATATGGCGGTTACGCGCGCACTGCACAGGCTTGCGGTAATAACACTGTTATAATGAATAATGAATAATTTCGGGGCGCAAAGCGCCGATAGAAAATTAAGATAATGCTTTTTGTTTTGAATGCGAAAAGCAAAATAAAACTCGCGTTGATTTCGTGTAATCAGCGCGAGTTTTATTTGGGATTGTAATTGAACTTTTGCCTGCGGCAAATTTGTTTTGCTTTTTTATTTCTTCTTTGCAAAGGAGATAAGTGTTCTTGTCAGGTCATTGATATTTATCGGCTTTGCAAGGTGCGCGTTCATACCCGCCTCAAACGCCTTTTTCTTATCTTCGGCAAAGGCGTTTGCGGTCATTGCGATTATCGGAACGGATTTTGCATAATCCGATTTATAATCGCGTATCTGCTGTGTTGCCTTGTAGCCGTCCATAATGGGCATCTGAATATCCATAAGAATAAGGTCGTAGAGCTTGGAGGCATCGCCGGCGGTTATTGCATTAACACATTTTTCAACAGCGATTGTGCCGTCCTCGGCTTCCTCGACGGTTATTTCAAGCTCTTCAAGAATTTCTCTTGCGATTTCGCGGTTGAGCTCGTTATCCTCAACAAGCAGTATGCGCTTGCCCTTGAGTATTGATGTGTCAAGCGCCGCTTCGCTTTCTGTACTCACATTTTCATTATCGGCAATTCTGAATTCAAAGTGTATGGTGACCTTTGTTCCCTTGCCGAGCTTGCTTTCAATGTTTATGGTACCCTTCATAAGCTCAACGAGCTCTTTCGTGATTGCCATACCGAGACCGGTGCCCTGAATGCCCGTAATGGTGGAGGTCGATTCGCGTGTGAATGCCTCGAAAATGTGCTCAAGGAATTCCTCGCTCATACCGATGCCGGTATCCTCAACTATGAAATCGTATGAGGCGTAGCCGGGACGGTCGCTTTCGGTTTCGGCTATGATGCATTTAACCGTTCCGCCCGCGTTCGTGTACTTGATTGCATTGTTTGCAATGTTCATAAGCACACGGTTTACGCGCAGCTCGTCGGCAAATACGCAGTTATGCTTGACCGCGGAATAATCGGTGATAAAGGTAATCTCCTTATCCTTAACGCTCTGCCTTACTATTTCGGCAAGCGAAGCGGCGGCATCGGTGATATACACCTTATCCTCTTCAATGGTAACCTTGCCGGATTCGATACGCGCCATATCAAGAACGTCGTTTATAATGCTCAGCAGGTGGTGGCTGCTCACATTCACTTTTTCAAGGCAGTCAAGCAGTTTTTCCTTATTGTCGAGGTGCTTGAGCGCCATATTGTTGAAGCCGATGATGGCGTTCATGGGCGTACGGATATCGTGGCTCATATTGAACAGGAATGTTGACTTTGCTCTGTTCGCGGATTCTGCTTCTATACGCGCACCCTCAAGGATTTCCTCCTGAGCGACCTGCGCCTTGGTAAGCTCATCCATATTGTGAACACCTATAAGGAAGTTGTGGTCAACAGTCCAGTCGCCGGTGTGAATAACCTTGAGCTGATAGTAAGTGATATCGTTATTTTTGATTATGCGGTAGTTGTGGAAGAACGCATCGCCCTTTGCAAATTCACTGTGAATGTTTTCGGGCGAAAGGGCATCGATGAATGCCTGCTTATCTTCGGGAACGATGTTTGCGGCAACGCTTTCAACATAGGTGAAATAGTTCATTTCGTTTTCAAGCGAGGGATTGCGGCGCTTGTATGAATCGGTCATACGAACGGCTTCAATCACTTCGTTGTAACCGTCAACGTGGAAAACCGCCTCGTAGTCATCGGCAAGGCCGTTTATGAATTCGTCGCGCTGCTTGTTCAGAAGCTCCTTGCGGTACGCTTCGTCAACGACCGAGAAGCCGAGTGCAACCGCCTGCGGCTTTGCCATTTCGTCGCCAACCTTAACGAACTTCATTTCGGAATATTCGTTGTTGTTGTTAAGGTATGTGGTGATAAATGTCTTCTGCGAGCGCAGGCTCCTGCGGATATTTTCAATGGCACCGGCTTTGAGCATATCGGCTCTGCTTTCGGGTGCAACGGCGTTGGCAACATACATACCGAATGCTTCGGAATAGGTGATGCCCTTGCCGAAGGCATCCTCAAAGAACTCCTTGGTCTGGTCGTTCATCGTGTATGTCGTAAGCTCATCGGTATTAAGGTCGATATAGTAAACCGAAGAATACTCGGAAGCAAGAATATCGATGATTTCGAAGTTCTTCTCACGCTCCTGGGTTTCAAGCATAGCGGAGCGGATTTCATCGTTTTTATCGGAGAAGCCGAGTGCAACAGCCTGCGGGTTTTCATCGTCGCCAACCTTAACGAATTTCATTTCGCAGTAGTGCGGGTCGCCGTTATTGTCGCTTCGGTAGGTGGTGAGGAAGGTCTTTTTATCGCTGAGCTCTGTAAGAATATTGTAAATGGAGCCGGCTTTGAGCATCATGGGCTTATCGTCGGCGTAAACGAGCGTATCAACATAAAGCTTGAACGCATCGCTGTACTTGATGCCGGAACGGAATATCTGACCGAATTCGGACTCGGTTTCCTCGTTCATGGTATAGGGGTCGAGCTCGTCGGTGGTAAGGTCTATGTAGTAAACAGATGTGTACTCGGATGCGAGTATCTCGATAATTTCGGTATTTCTCTTACGGGCGGTATCCTGCTCGATACGCGTTCTCAGTTCGTCATTCTTATCGGCAAAACCGAGTGCAACCGCCTTGGGAGTGCCGTCCTCGGTGCCCACCTTAACGAATTTCATTTCGCAGTAGTGCGGGTCGCCGTTATTGTCGCTTCGGTAGGTGGTGATGAATGTCTTTTTGTGGCGCAGCTCTTTCATTATGTTTCCGACGGAGCCCGCTTTAAGCATCATGGGTTTGTCCTCTGCCACAATGAGCTTGTCAACATACATACGGTATGCATCCGAATAAGTCATATTTTTGAAAAGAACGCCGAACTGGTTTTCGGTTTCTTCGTTCATTGTGTAGGGGGTAAGCTCGTCGGTGGTAAGGTCTATGTAGTAAACCGAAGAATACTCGGAAGCGAGTATTTCGATGATCTCGCTGTTACGGTCATCCTCGGCTTTACGCTCCATTTCGGAACGGATTTCTTCGTGCTTATCGGCAAAGCCGAGCGCGACCTCTTTGGGCTCGCCGTGAACATCGCCAACCTTAACGAATTTCATTTCGCAGTAGTGAGGATCGCCGCCGTTTTCGCTGCGGTAGGTGGTTATAAAGGTCTTTTTGGTTTTTAATTCACCGAGTATGTTCTTAATGGAGCCTGCCGTGAGCATGGCGGGCTTATCCTCATCGTAAACGAGCGTGTCAACATACATATTGAAAGCATCGCTGTATTTGATACCGGAACGGAAAATCTGACCGAATTCGGACTCCAGCTCCTCGTTCATGGTGTAGGGAGTGAGCCCGTCGGTGGTAAGGTCTATGTAGTAAACCGAAGTGTACTCGGAAGCGAGTATCTCAATGATTTCGTTATTTCTTCTTCTTTCGATTTCGGCTTTGAACTGTGCGCGTATTTCCTCATCCTTGTCTGCGAAACCGAGAACGACTGCATTCGCTTCGCCGTCGGCATTGACCTTAACGAGCTTCATTTCGTTGTAGCGGAAATCGGTTTCGGTGCCGAGACGGCAGGTGTATGTGTAAATATCCTGGTTTTTAAGAACGCTTCTGATATAGTCGGCGGAACGGAATTTTTCCATTTCGGCACTGTCGCTGTTTTTAACGAGCGTGTTGATGAATATTGTCAAAGCATCGGAGAAATTCGTTGCCTGAACGAATTCCTTGCCGAGTGTTTTGCGCAGATTGTCGCGCAGCTTGGGTATGGTTATTTCGCCGGATACAAGGTCTATGTAGTAAACCGAGGTGTATTCGTCGGCAAGTGTCTGTATGATTTCCTGGTTGCGTTCAAGCGCTTTTTCACGCAGGATTTCTTCGTTTTTATCGGAAAAGCCGAGTGCAACGGCGGTGGGCTCATCGGAAATATTGCCGACCTTAACGAATTTCATTTCGCAGTAGTGCGGGTCGCCGTTGTTTTCACTGCGGTAGGTTGTGATAAATGTCTTTTTATTCTTGAGCTGTTTGATTATATTTTTGATTGAGCCTGCCTGCAGCATGCTGCTTTTATCCTCACCGAAAACGAGGGTGTCAACATAAAGCTTGAAAGCATCGCTGTAACGTATGCCCGAACGGAAAATATGACCGAATTCCGACTCGGTTTCTGCGTTCATGGTGTAGGGGTCAAGCTCATCTGTGGTAAGGTCTATGTAGTAAACGGATGAATACTCGGAAGCGAGGATATTGATGATTTCCATATTCCTCTCCTGCTCGTGCAGAAGTGCTTCACGGCGGTTAACATCCTTAACACTGTCGAGCTTGGAAACGATTTCAAGCGCAAAGAGCTTGTCGTCGATTTCAATGGGCTTGCTGGTGATATGGTAAACATCGTTATTGAGCGTTTCGTACTTGTCGCTTGTAATGCGCTCGCGGCAGGTTCTGAGCGTGTGGCAGTTTTCGCAGGGGGTATTTCTGTTCCATACCTCATAGCAGGTGCCGGAGTGGTTCATTTTGCCCTTTGTGTCAACTTCCCATATATCGTGTGTTTCGGGGTTGACAATGCGCACCACATCAAAAAGTTCGCGAAGTGCTTTCAATAAAACCTGAGCTTCGTTCTTGGTCATAACTTAATCACCCTTAATAATCAAGAATAAAAGAAACAATACACTATTTTACAATAAGAAATATACAGTAACGGAAAATAATTGTCAATAATTTTTTTGTGAATTATTATACGCTGTTTTTCTCGTTTCTTTAAGAAAGCAATCGAACTCCGTTTGTGTGAGCATTCGCGGGCAGCTCAATATTTGCAGCGGTACGCCCGCACCGCCGTGGTAGGAGGGCTGCATATATTCAAACCCGTTCACAAAAAAGCCGTTTCGGCGGTAAAATTCTATGCGGCGTTTGCTCAAATCGGTCTGCGGCGGCTCGGCTTCGAGAATTATCGGCTTGCCGCGCTTTTTAAGCTCCGCGAGGAACTTTGTGCCGATGCCGTTTGAACGGCGGCTTTCATCAACCGCAAGGTGCTCTAAAAATATAAAGTCCGCATATTCCCAGAATGCCGAAAAGCCGACTTGTGCGCCGTTGTCAATAAGCAGAACAAGGCGGAATTCGGGAAAATCGAAGCAGCGCAGTTCATCACACTCATCGCGCCGCTCCTCGTAAGGAAAAGCCGCCTCCATCCTTTTGCGGACGGAGGCGTAATCATTTTTATTAAGCTCTTTTAAAATCATTTCAGCTGTGTTCCCGCGGGTACGCAGTCGGCAACAAAAACCACCTGGCAGCCGCAAGCGCCGTTGGTTGCGGCAAGCAGCATACCGTCGCTCTGCACGCCCGAAAAACGCGCAGGCTCAAGGTTGGCTATAACTATTATCTTTTTGCCCACCAGTTGTTCGCAGGTGTAGTCGCTCTTTATAGAGGAAACTATGGTGCGGTTTTCGCCGCTGCCGTCATTGAGTGTGAGTTTTAAGCAGCTGTGCGACTTTCTGATTTCCTGAGCCTTGAGAATTTCGCATACTCTCAAATCGAGCTTTGCAAAATCATCTATTGTAACGGTATTCTCCTTAAACGGAACAAAAGCATCGGCTTCGCCGTAGATATGCTTGTCCTCGTTTTCGACAACCTCCTCGGCAACGGGGGCTTTTGCTTCCTCCTCGGTCTTGGGGTATGAGAAATCAAGCAGCCCGACATATTTCTGCGGGTCGATTGCATAAAGGAACAGATAAAGACGGGGACCTTTTTCCTTATCTATAAGCAGCCTGTAAACGTTCTTGAAGAATACGCCCTGCAGGGCTTTGAGAGCTTTTTCGTCGAGCTCGCCGCCGTCGACCTCTTTCGGTATGGCGTAAAGCTTCTGATTGAGCTCATCGAGCGTGTAGCCGCCTTTTGAAAGGTACTCGAACAGTGCCTTGACCTCGGCTTTCTGATTTTCGGTAAGCTCCTCGTAAACATCCCAGTTGCGCAGCGTGCGCAGCTTGTTCACCTGTTCGGGAGCGCAGTTTTCAAGCCAGTATTTTGCTCTGTCGAGCCTGCCCTTAAACTGCTCGTATTTATACGGTGTGCCGATTTTTTCAAAAACGGTTTCAAGCATGGGCACGTTGAAATCCACAACACTGCCGAGCTGAACGAGCAGGCCCATGGGTACGGTGTCAAGCACTCTGTCGCCCACGGTGGTGTTGTACATAATATCAAGCTGTGCGCCGTTCGCCGTGCCGTCTTTTACGGCGTTATACATTTTGTCGAACTCGAAGTACTGACGGAGAATGCCGTCGTCGAAGCAGAAATCAAACGCTTTGAGCGGCTCGGTCTTCGAGTACAGCCACAGAATGACCTCGGGCTCGTAGATTTTAAGCAGCGTTTCGGGCGTAAGGTTAAGTCCCGATGAGCCGGACATTTTGCCCGTGGTGCCCTTGATGCCTATAAACTCGTAGCCCTGGAATATGGGCGGCTCGTAATTGAATATCTTTTTTGCAATATCCTTACTTGTGTCGTAGCTGCCGTGGGGCGAGGCGTGGTCCTTTCCGCCGGGCTCAAAGTCAACGCCCTCATACATCCAGCGCATGGGCCAGTCGATTTTCCACGCGAGCTTGCAGTTGGTGTCCTTAGTGAAATCAAAGGTGCCCTTGTGACCGCAGGCACATTCATACTCGGCAACGGTGCAGTCGCCGTTGAGCGAAACTATTTTGGTGGTATCCCTGCCGCATTCGGGGCAGTAGATGCTTACGGGGTAGTAATTGTCGCGCTCGCCCTCGGCTGCCGCCTGTGTGCGGTGGCTGTCAAGAATATCGAAAATCTCACCGCGCTTTTTGAGTGCTTCGAGAATATACTCGGTATATTTGCCGCTGCGGTACATATCCGCCTGGTAGCGGTAGTCCATATCAATGCCGAATTTTACAATGGACTGCATAAATTCCTTTTCAAAATATTCGGCGTAGGTTTTTGCATCGGACTCCTTAAAGGGATTGCGCACATCAACATAGGGGCAGCCGATGAATTTTTCCATATCGTCATCAACGGCGGCAACATTCACGGGCACCTTTCTCATACGGTCGAACTCATCCCACGAGAAAAGCAGCTTTGCCTTTTTGCCCTTTTTGCGCAGGGCGCGTACCACGAAATAGCTTGTGGCTATATCGCGGAAATTGCCTATGTGTATAGAACCCGAGGGGCTGATGCCCGCGGCGCAGACATATTCCGCCTTGTCGGGATTCCTTTTAATGATTCTGTCGGCTATTTCTTCTGACCAATGCATAAAAAATCACTCTCATTTCAAGATAGGGCATACAAGCCTATTATTACGAAATTGTATTTTACATTATAAAAGAAAATATGTCAAGCGTGCATATTCATCTTGCGCAGAGTGAACGGATGTGGTATATTAAATGTAATGTAATTAACATTCGGGGTGGTATAATGCTTGAACGCAAAAACTATTTTCACAATAAGCAGATAGACCTTGAAGGTAAAATCGTAAACGGGCAGGGCAGGGGCAGAGTAAGCACCATGCGCTACGGGCTTTTTCCCATGAGCTACAACGGCTGCGAGATGATTGCACTCTACAA
The DNA here is from genome assembly GCA_045642645.1 of Acutalibacteraceae bacterium. Lineage (GTDB taxonomy): Bacteria > Bacillota > Clostridia > Oscillospirales > Acutalibacteraceae > DTU089. The sequence goes on from JAZUJG010000427.1 coordinate 9,301, forward strand.
TATGCTTTTATTAAAGGGCTACAAGGATGCAAATCTTCCCGAAATCTGCCTTGAAATGTACCCGAAGGCGTGGGCGCTGTGGGGCATATTCGGCTCCAATGTCTATGTGCTTGACCATTACTTCAAGCCGCGAGGCATTCCCTGCACCAAAACGCTTTCGCGCGATAAGTTCTTTGAAACGCTTAAAAAGGATAGGGTAGGCGTTATTTCGTTCTGGAATGCGCACCATCCGTTCGACGGCATTCACACCGTCTGCGTTGAGTACACCGGCGACGGCTACCGCGTTTACAACCGCTACAACAGTAAGCGTTACCCCTACGAATACAAAACCGTTGACGAGGTCATTGACAAGCCGCGGTTTATGTGCGGTTATACCATACCCGATTTTGACCCCGAAAAATAAAATGAAAAGGTGATAAAAATGGCAGAAAACAAGGATTTTAAGGTTGAAATTATCAAATACCCCACAGATGAGGACTGGATGCTCTGCAAACTTTGCACGCTCAACACAATCGGCAAAACGAGCACAAAGCTCCCCACAGATGAGTGGAAAAAGAAACTCATTCTTTCCGAGCACAGCCCCATAAGAACGCTCAACTTCTGCATAAAAATGGAGCTTCCGTATTATGTTTCGGTGCATTTCTGCCGTCATTTTATGGGCGTTACGCATTTTGTGCAGAGCCAGCGCAACGACAGGCAGGATAATTACGACAGAACCGCTGCTCCGCAGAATTCGCCCGTTTCGCACATGATGTACATAAACGCGCAGGAGCTTATGTTTATGGCGCGCCGCAGACTCTGCACGCAGGCAGACCCGTTCACAAGAGCCGTCATGACCGAAATCAAAAATCAGGTCGAGGCACTTTGCCCCGAATTTGAGGGCGCACTCGAGCCGATGTGCTCTTACCGCGGCGGCAGATGCACCGAGTTCACCTGCTGCGGACTCAATGAAAAATTTAAAGCATAAGGAGAAATGCTTATGAATAAAAAACCTACCGTTACCGCCCATGCCGGCTGCTGCGGCACCGAGGATAACAGTATGGAAAGCCTCATAAAAGCAGTTGAGGTCGGCGCCGATATATTGGAATTTGACCTGCGCTTTACCGCTGACGGTGTGCCCGTACTCACCCACAACCTGCCCGCAACCGAGGAATGTGTGAGCGTTGATGCCGCTTTGGCCTACCTTGCAGACAAGAGCATAAAGGTGAATATAGATGCCAAGGAAACCGCTCATTTCGATGCGGTGGAGGTGCTTATTGACAAATACGGTATGCGCGAGCGCTGCTTCTTTACCGGCATAACCGAGGATTTTGTTGCGCCGCTCAACGAGCAGTTCCCCACGGCGGTTTATTACCTCAATGTCATCATTCCGCCCGTTATCGGTGAATTTAAGTCTTACATAACCTCGCTTGTCAAAAAAATCAAGGACTGCGGCGCCATAGGACTTAACTGCAACTACCTTACACTTACAAAAAAGGTGACAGATGCCGTTCACGA
>JAZUJG010000428.1:0-3170 GCA_045642645.1 Acutalibacteraceae bacterium
TCTGAAAACTGAAAACTGAAAACTCAATACAAAATATCATTCACATCAAACAGCAGGTGTGTTGCGCCGGCTTCGGTGAGTTCTTCCTCGGTGCCGAAGCCGTAAACCGCGCCGGCACTGTCTATGCCCGCCTGAATTGCGCCCTCTATATCAAAAAGTCTGTCGCCGGTCATAAGGTACTTGGATTTGTCCCTGTCACCGAAAAATTCCATACAGCTTTCCACAAGCTGCTTTTTGCTCGGGTCGGTATTCTCAAATGTTGCGGCGGCTATAAAGTCAAAGTATTTGCGCAAATCGTGCCGTGCCATAATACTCTCTATAAACGGCAGCGGCTTCGATGTCGCCACGGCGAGCTTTTTGCCGCGCCTTTTAAGCTCCGCAAGCATTTGCGTTACTCCGTCATACGGCACGGATTCCTCGGGGGCTTTGTCCTTGTACCTCGCGCGGTAAATCGCTATGAGCTTATGCGCATCTTCATCGCTGACATTGTAGAGCTTTTTATACGAAACAAAGAGGGGTGGCCCTATGAAAAACGAAAGTCTTTCGGGATGCTCCTCGGTTATGCCGAACACCTTTAACGAGTGCAGAACGCTATTGTAAATGCCCTCGGTAGTGTCGCAAATCGTGCCGTCAAAGTCAAAAATATAGTATTCGTATTCCTTCATTTACATCACCAACCGTATTTTAATATATTTTTGAGCAAAAGTAAATAATACAGAGCAAAAATTGAGCCGTATTTAACCGTATTTTCGGCGAAATTTACTATTGCAAAAATATTTCAAAATAGTAAAATTGAATGTGTTTTATATTATCTTTTGTTCGAGGTGTAACAATGGCGTCAGATAAAGAAATTATTGTTGATATTCTCAAAAAATATCCCGACCCGTCCGGCAGTCTTATTGCAGTGCTGCAGGATGTTCAGAATGCAATCGGCTATATCTCGCGCGGGGCGGTCGAAGCTCTTACCGAGCAGACCGGTATAGCATCGTCACGCATAATGGGCGTTGCTTCGTTCTACGCAGGCTTCCGCCTTAAACCCGTCGGGAAATACAAAATAAGTGTTTGTATGGGTACTGCCTGCCATGTAAACGGCTCGGAGCGCATAGGCGATGCCGTTAAAAGAATACTCGGCACAGATGCCGGCGATATTACTCCCGACGGTCTTTTCTCGTGGGAGGAGGTTGCCTGCCTCGGCTGCTGCAGCATTTCACCCGCTATGATGATAAACGGCAAGGCTTACGGCAAGCTCACACCCGAAAAGGTTGAGCAAATCATAAATTCTTTAAGGGAGGGCGAGTAATATGCTGTTTCGTTTAGGCTACGGCTCCTGCGGCATTGCTTCCGGAGCGGAGGCGGTTTTGCACGCCCTTGAAAAAAGCCTCGGTGGTACCGGTATTGAAATAGTGAAGGTAGGCTGCAACGGCCTTTGCTTTGCAGAACCTGTGCTTGAAGCAGTCACTGATACGGAAAGCGTGCTTTACGGCAGGCTCGATGAAGCCGCCGCACTCGAAATCGCCGAAGCCGCCAAAAACGGCGAGCTTACCGAAAAATACCGTCTCGGTGCAGATGACCTTAAATTCCTCAACGGTCAGACCCGCATCGTGCTTTCGGGCTGCGGCAAGGTCGACCCCGAAAGCATCGATTCATATATTGCCGCGGGCGGCTACAAGGCACTCGAAAAAGCGCTTTCCATAGGCTCCGATGCAATTATTGAACAAATCAAAATAAGCGGCTTGCGCGGCAGGGGCGGTGCAGGCTTCCCCACGCATATAAAATGGCAGTCGGCAAAAAATTCGGCGGGCGATGAAAAATATGTGGTCTGCAACGCCGACGAGGGCGACCCCGGTGCTTTTATGGACAGAGCCGTGCTCGAGGGCGATCCGCACAGAGTGCTTGAGGGTATGATGATTGCGGGCATTGCCATAGGCGCACATACGGGCGTGATTTATGTCCGCGCCGAATATCCGCTTGCGGTAAAACGCCTTGAAAATGCCATTGCGCAGCTTCGCGAACGCGGTCTGCTCGGCGAAAATATCCTCGGCAGCGGCTTCGCATTTGATTTCAGAATTATGATGGGCGCAGGCGCATTCGTCTGCGGTGAGGAAACCGCTCTGCTCGCTTCGCTCGGCGGCAACAGAGGTATGCCGGTCACAAAACCGCCGTTCCCCGCACAGAAGGGCTACCGCGGCAAGCCGACAAATATAAACAATGTTGAGACCTTCGCCAATGTTGCGTGGATAATCGCAAACGGCGGCGATGAATTTGCAAAGCTCGGTACCGAGGGGAGCAAGGGCACAAAGGTCTTTGCCCTTGCAGGTCATATCAAACGCGGCGGTCTTGTGGAAGTGCCCATGGGGCTTGCATTGCGTGATATCATTTTCGGTATCTGCGGCGGAATCAAAAACGATGTGCAGTTTAAAGCGGTGCAGATGGGCGGTCCCTCCGGCGGCTGCATACCTGCGGATATGCTTGATACTGTTATAGATTATGAATCCATAGCCAAAACCGGTGCTATTATGGGCAGCGGCGGTATGATAGTTATGGACGAAAAAACCTGTATGGTCGATATGGCGAAATTCTTTATGGATTTCACCAGTAAGGAAAGCTGCGGCAAATGCGTGCCGTGCCGAATCGGCACAACAAGAATGCTCGAAATTCTTAAAAGAATTACCACGGGCGAGGGAGTCGAAGAAGATATCGAAACCCTGCGCGACCTCGGCGAAAGCATAAAAACGGGCGCTCTGTGCGGTCTTGGTAACTCCGCGCCCAACCCCGTACTCACCACGCTCAAATACTTCGGCAACGAGTATGAGGAGCATATTAAACAGAAAAAATGCGGCGCAGGCAAATGCTCCGCGCTTATAAGATTTGAAATTGATGCCGAAAAATGCCGCGGCTGCTCGCTTTGCAGCAAAAAGTGCCCTGCCGGTGCCATAAGCGGCGAAATCAAAAAGCCTTTCACCATAGATGCGGCAAAATGCGTGCGCTGCTCGCAGTGCATTGAGACCTGCCGTTTCGGCGCAATAGAAATTAAATCAGGGGAGGTGTGCGAATGAGCACCGTTAACATTACGGTAAACGGCAATATCATTGCCGCAGATACCGAAAAAACACTTCTTGACAATCTGCTTGAAAACGGTATTTTCGTTCCGCACCTTTGCCACAACAAAT
>JAZUJG010000429.1:0-3390 GCA_045642645.1 Acutalibacteraceae bacterium
TAAAAGACAATGGCTTTACGGTGAATTAAGCGTTTAATAAACCGTAAAGCCATTATATTTTTATAAAATTGTGATTATATGTGTTTTTCTAAGCGTTTTTTCGCCCACTCGGAGTATCCGTATACGCCGTCGGGGCGAAGAAAACGCTTTCTGCATCTAAATGCGACAACCCCGCATTTATTATGTCATATATTCAGTTTATAACCGGCGCTTTGCGCCCCGAAATTATACATTATTCATAATTCGTTCTCCATTATACCGGCACCCCGTTGCAATGGTCGATTTCGTGCTGAATTATCTGCGCGGTCCAGCCCGTAAAGGATTTTATGCGCGGCTTCATTTCGCGTGTCTGCCACTTGACCTTAATATTTTTATACCGCTTTACCCTGCGCACGCCCGCAAGCGAAAGACAGCCCTCCTCGGCTTCAAAAGCGCCGCTCTGCGCTATGATTTCGGGGTTGAACATTTCGGATATTTTACCGCCGTCGAAGAAAACGATAATGCGCTTCGTAACCCCTATCATATTTGCCGCCATACCCACGCACCTTTCGGCGTTGGCGGTAAGCGTATCGTTGAGGTCATCGGCAACCGCAATATCTTCCGCAGTCGCTTCAACCGATTTTCTCGCAAGCAGTATCGGGTCGTGAATAATATTTTTAATCATAATCTTTTTTATATCATCGCGCCCTCGGCTTTATCATTCGCCGCGGCGATATATTTTTCAATTTCCTCTCTGTCGGAGTAATGCACCTTTTGCCCTTTGATTTTCTGTGCGGTTTCGTGTCCCTTGCCGAGCAGCACCAGAAAATCGCCCTCGTGCGCGTTTTCAACCGCGGCGGCTACCGCCTCGCGTCTGTCGGGCACCACAATGCACTCGCCGCCCGCCTCGCGCACATAGCCCGCGACCTCCTCGCCGATTTCCTCGGGCGATTCAAAGCCGGGATCATCGCTTGAAACAACGGTAAAATCACTGTATCTGCCTGCGGCGGTGCCGACACCCGCGCGCCTTATCTGCGCTCTGCCGCCCACGCAGCCTATTACTGCAACAATTCTGTTATGCTCGTATTCTTTAAGCATTTTAAGTATATTTTCCACCGCATCGCCGTTGTGCGCGTAATCTATAAACACATCGGCACCGTTCGGGATTTTAAGATGCTCAAGCCTACCCTCAACGCTGACCTCGGTAAGCGCTTGGGCGGCTTTGTTTTTATCCACACCGCAAATATCGCACACGCAGAACACCGTAAGCGCATTGTAAGCGGAAAACGCACCCGGCATTGAAACTGCAAATTCGCGGCTTTCACGTTCGGTTTTAAGCACTCCGCTCACACCGAAAACGCCGTCTTTATTAAGCGGTGTGATGTTTTCTGCGCGGTAATCCGCCTTTGAAGATGTGCCGAATGAATACACATTGCAGTCACAAACGCTTTTAAATCGTTCAAATTCGGCATCATCGCAGTTGAGTACTGCATTGCGGCACTGCGAAAAGAGCTTTAATTTACAGCCGAGATATTCCTCCACCGTAGCGTGCTCGGGTCCGCCCACATGGTCGGGCGAGAAATTTGTGAATATGGCGATATGGTACTCAATATCATCCGTTCTGTGCTGCTTTATGCCGAGCGACGAAACCTCGGTAAACACATATTCGCAGCCCGCATCTGCCATAGCACGCAGGATTTTGTGCGTTTCATAGGATTCGGGTGTGGTGTTGCTTGTGGGGATTTTCAAATCACCGTAAACCGCACCGTTGGTGCCTATAACGCCTGCCTTTGCGCCTGCCTTTTCAAAAGCCTTGCTCAAAAGGAAGGTCTGCGTGGTTTTGCCGTTTGTGCCGGTTATGCCTATTACTTTAACCTCTCTGTCGGGGTGACGGAAGAAATTTGCGCTCATACGCGAAAGCGCGGCGCGTGTGTCGTCACATACTATAAATTCCGCATCGGCACCGAGCCCCTCGGGTATATACTGCACCGCAAACACGCGGCAGCCGCGTGAATATGCATCGGCACAGTACTTATGTCCGTCGAACTGCGCACCGCAAAGCGCGGTAAACACCGTATTTTCACGCGCGGCGGCAGAATTATAGGCAATATCGGTAATTTCCGCCTCGGTATTAACATTACCCGTATATGAAATTCCGTAAAGTATATCCTTTAATTTCATTTTAACTTCCTCTGAAAGTAATTTTTTGATTATGTCGTTATTATACTATAAAATGCCGATTTTGAAAAGTGGTTTTAAAAGATAATTGACTATACACGGCAAAATATGCTATACTTTCGGTAATATTATAAGGATGTGACACAATGTTAAATTTAAGTTCAATCATCTACAAGCTCATTTCCATGCTTATGTCCATACTGCTGTCAACGGGCGCTATTGCCCTGCCCTCTGCCGATGAACCCATAAATCAAGCTATGAGCGGTACCTATATGAGCTTTATCGCCCTCGGCGACACGCAGGTGTGCAACTACAACCCCACCCGCGAGAAGGCGCTGATTGCTTCCGTTGAGGATATATCCAATTCCTCCTGCCCCGTAAATGCACTTGTTGTGGCAGGCGATATTGCCGAAAACGGCTTTCAGGATGAATATGACAGAGTGTATGACGACTTAAAGAAAACGGGAATTAAAAACTTCATATTCTCCGCAGGCAACCACGATATCCGTCTGCGCGACTATGAGCAGTGCAGCGAGCGTTTCCTGAATTTGCAGAATTCGCTCAACCCTGCGGACAAGGCGGTTGATAAGCTCTACTACACATACAAAGTGAACGGCTGCACATTTATTGTTATGGCTTCGGAGCGTTCCGATTTTGAGGATGCCACAATTACGATAAGGCAGACGAAGTGGCTCAAAGAGCAGCTTGATATTGCCGCCGTTGACGGCAAGCCCGTATTTGTGGTGCTCCACTACCCGCTTAAGGATACCCACGGCCTGCCCGATACATGGAGCAATTCGCTCTGGGAATCCGGCAGTATAGGCGACGATTCCGACACAGTGCTTGAAATTCTCAATGAGTACGACAATGTAATTCTCATCACAGGTCACCTGCACACCGGCTTCGGTCAGTTCAGCTACGAAAAAATCGGCAATATAGATTCCGTAAATGTCCCCTCAATAGGCATTAAAAATAAAGACGGCGACTACAACGACAACGGCACAGGCTATTTTGTTGAGGTTTCGCCCTCGCAGGTGCTTTTCCGCGCAAGAGATTTCGCAAAAGGCAAGTTCCTGCCGGACTACGATATTACCATTGACTTAAAGTAAACTATATCAAAATTTTCACCTCTGCATAAAATAATGCAGAGGTGTTTTTTATGTTTACGCTTATTTGTGATATTTTTTCGCTCATTTTTGCCGTAACGGGTATGATTTGCCTGATGTTTGTACT
>JAZUJG010000430.1:0-8291 GCA_045642645.1 Acutalibacteraceae bacterium
TGTGCATACTGTTGATACAATGGGGTTTTTGCCTATACCGTCAAGTGCGGCAATATCGGCGGTATACACACCGCTGTCAAACTGAACAACGGGTATGCCCGCATCAAAGCTCTGTGCAAGCATATCGGTGTAGCCCTCGCAAATCGAAGCGACTACTATTGCCGCCGAGCCGTTGCTGAGCGCGTTCTGCATATGGTTGAGTGCTTCAGGCAGGTACGAGGCATCGGTACCCTGCGGTGCACGGTAGTTCAGGCGGTAGCCGTATTCCTCGGCACCCATGGCGCAGCCCGTTTTTACCCTTGCCCAGAAAGAATCGGATTCGCCCTTTGATACTACCGAGACCATCGGCTCCGCGGTTTTGTCAGTTTTTGCAAGGTCAAAGCAAACAAAGAACATTCCGACAATGAGCGCAGCTGCCGCTATTACGGCAATAATCGCCAGCGGCTTTTTGCGGCTGCTTTTTTCAATGCGGTTTTCAAGGCGCGGACGAATACGCTTTTTGCGAATATCAAGCAGTATGGCGGCTACGATTATTACGCCCGTCATAACATAGGTGAGGTATGTGGAATTTACGTTGATATTGAATCTGCTCAATGCAAAGTTAAGACCGCTCCTTATGATGATAAGCATCATCATACCGATTATCGAGCCGCCTACACAAGCCGTGCCGCCTGCCGCATTCGTGCCGCCTATATATACCGCGGCAATGGCGTCAAATTCCATTCCGTTGCCGGTGGCAACGGTAATAGTGGCAAACGAAGCAGCCCAGAAAATCGCGGCGATACCTGCGGTAAGACCGCTTATTATATACGCCGTGAAAATGTATCTGTCGGAACGGATGCCCGAAAGGCGTGAGGCTTCGGGATTGCTGCCTATTGCAAGTATGTAGCGGCCGATTTTGTTTTTATATGCAAGGTATGCCGCAATAATAACAAACAACGCAAGCCATGCCATACCGGTCGGTATACCGTTGTTGTTGGAGAACAGACGGTTGAACCACGTTGCCGACGGAAAGTAAATGTTCGGGTCGGAAACAAGCAGGGCGCTGAAGCCGCGTATGAACATCATAGTGCCGAGCGTTGCAATAAAAGCGGGAACATTGAGCTTTGCCACAAGCACACCGTTGATTGCACCTACGGCAATGCCCACCGCAATCATAATCGGTATGGTAAGCCACAGCGGCGCACCGAGGGCGTATATTTTACCCGCTATTGCAGCGGCGGCTATGCAGGCACCGCCGAGCGAAAGGTCGGTCTGCCCGCAGGCAATAACGAAAGTTTCGCCGAGTGCGATGATTGCATACGGCACAAGCGACTGCGCCATGCTTAAAAGGTTGTATGTTTTTATGAAATTCGGGTTGATGGCGGTGAATATGACCGTCATCCCCATAAGAACGAGGAACAGCACAAGGTTTTTGCCGCTCATCATCTTCAGTGTTTTGCTGTTGACGTTCATTTTATCGGTTTTCATTGCTTTTTTCTCCGTTTCTTGAAGTGGCATAGTACAAAATCGTTTCATCATCGGCTTCTGCGGGCGTAAGTTCTGCTGTTATTTCGCCCTCGCACATAACTATTATTCTGTCTGCCGTGCGGCGCAGCTCGCTCGTTTCCGATGAAATGAGTATTACCGATTTGCCCTGCTTCGTGAGACCGTCTATGATTTCGTAAATCTCGTTTTTTGCACCTACATCTATGCCTCTTGTCGGCTCATCGAGTATGAAAATATCCATATCCGCGAGCAGCCACCTTGCAAAAATTACCTTTTGCTGATTACCGCCCGAAAGCCTTTCAACGAACTGCTCGGGCGAAGAATACTTGGTGGAGATGCTTTCGTTTATTCTTATTGATGCGTCAAGAGCCTTGCCGTTGTTGACCGCGCCGTGTGAAATATAACGCTTCAGCGATGAAATCACCGTGTTATCCGTAACCGATTGCCCCAGCAGCAAGCCGTCTCTGCGGCGGTCCTCCGAAAGGTAGCATATACCTTTTTCCACGGCATCGGCAGGGGAGCGCAGATGCACACGCTTGCCGTTGACATAGACCTTTGCTCTGTCTTTTCTGTCAATGGCGGTCAAAGCGCGCATCGTTTCCGTTCTTCCGGCACCCACAAGTCCCGCAAAGCCGAGTACCTCGCCCTTGCGAAGTGTAAAGCTTACTTTCTTTACACCCGTTGCGGCGCAGCTGAGCTTGCGAACTTCAAGCACCGTGGGCGCATTTTCAAAAGAAACCGGCTCTTTCACCGTGTCCTCGCGCATTTCACGGCCCGCAATCATTTTAACAAGTTCGGGGCGCGTTATTTCACTTGCCGGTGCGGTGCCCTCAAATACACCGTCGCGCAGCACGGAAATGCGGTCGCAAATCGTAAATATCTCGTCCATTCGGTGCGAAATGTATATCATACATATTCCGCGGCTTTTCAGCTCCCTGAGGATCTTGAAAAGCTCCTGTGTTTCCGAAACCGAAAGTGCCGCGGTAGGCTCATCGAGAATAAGCACGCGCGATTCCTTTGAAATGGCTTTGGCAATCTCAATCATCTGCCGTTTGCCTATCGAAAATCTGCGGACAGGGCAGGCGGGGTCAATGTTCAGCCCGAGCTTATCAAAAAGCTCGCGTGCATCTCGATTCATTTTTTCATCGTCAATGAATATGCCCTTCATAGGCTCTCTGCCTATGAAAATATTCTGCGCGGCGGTCAGGTCATCCATTAAATTGAGTTCCTGGTGTATCATAACGATACCGCTGTTTTCGGCGTCGGTTATGTTGTTGAATTCCTTTTTTTCGCCGAATACGCGAATTTCGCCCCCGGTGGGCTTGATTACGCCCGCAAGTATTTTCATCAAAGTGGATTTTCCGGCGCCGTTTGCGCCCATAAGCGCGTGTATTTCACCCGCCGAAAACCCGACCGATACATTTTTCAGAATAGGCAGCTCATCATAGGTTTTGCAGATGCCCGTCATTTCAATATCCGCCATTGAATCTCTCTTTTCGTTTCGATATTTTATATACAATAACACTTTGAACGGCGAACTGCAATATATCGGGGTGATTTATCGCAAAATTTTACAAATTAAGATTTATAATTATGCGCGTGTATTGACTTTCGCGGTAAATAAAGTATACTGTTGTAAATACCGCTTCGGCGGTCGTTTGCGGAAAGAGGCGGTTTTATGACGGAGAATGAATACAATTCAAGGTATGATTTTCTCTGCGAGAAAAGATTGCACCTGACCGATGAAGACCTGCACAGGCGTTTTCGCGACAGTGTGTTTACAATGGATTTGCTGCTTGCAAACTATAAAACCATTTTCCCGTTTTTTACCGACCACACATTCGACCATTCCGAGCAGGTTATAAATTACTGCAATGTGATTGCGGGTGAAGATGTTGTTGCGCAGCTGAATCCCGATGAACTTTATATATTGCTTATGGGTGCATCGCTTCACGATATCGGTATGGGAATATCTCAGGCTGATTTCGAGGAGTTTACCGAAAATCTCCCCGAACTTTCGGCATATTTAAAGGCTAACCCGGGTTTGCCGCTCGGTGAATACACAAGGGAGTTCCACCAGGAATTAAGTGCGCAGTTTATAAAGAAATATGCCGGGCTTTTCGATATTCCGTCGGAGGAATATGTTTATTGCATAGCGCAGGTGACTCGCGGCCACCGCAAAGCCGATTTGCTTGATGAGGAGCAGTATTCGCCGCACTTTCTTATGCCAAACGGCAGAACTGTAAATCTCGCGTACATTGCAGCTCTTGTAAAGCTTGCGGATGAATTGGATATAACCGCCGACAGAAATCTGTTCTTTGATTACAATAACATAAACGATGAATGGTCGGAAAAGCAGAAAATGTGCTACAAATGCCACGGCGCATTGAAAAAACTCGGCATAAAAAGCGATTCGCTCGTTTTGTACTACAAAACAGATGAGCAGGCAGTCGAAAATGAAATACTGTGTACCCGCAGCAAAATCGAGCGTGTGTTCAATGAATACTGCATTATTGTTGCCGTGCGCACACCGTTCAAAAACAGACTTAAAAATATACTCTTTGAAAAAATGGCGTAATATAAAAGAACATACGGCAACCTCGACGGTTGCCGTATGTTCTTTTGCAATCAGAAATAATCAGGATGCATTAAAGAATACCTCGTAATCGGTGTAATCATATCCCGTTGCTTCAAACGAAACTCTGCCCGTTTTCTCCGTAAGCGAATCGGTGCTTGTAACCACTATTTCGCCCTTGTCGAACTGCTTGTTGCCGTTCTTATCGTTATATAACAAGAATGTTATGTTTGCAAGCTCGGGTTGGCTTTCAAATTCAAAGTCAAAGAACGCCTCGCCATCCGTTGTGCCGGCATATTCATATTTGCCGTCAATGGGCGGGTACGCCGATTCGGTGACAATTACATTTTCGAGCTTTACATCATCGGCATCGGTGCTTTTCGGAATATTGACATTCGCCCAGAGTATATCTCTGCCGTGCGGTAAAATGCTGAAATTGGCGAAATCTTCAAGCCTCGAAACCTCCGCGCCGTCTTTGTAAAACACAAGGTCATAGGAAACATCAACGGAGACATCATTCGGGTTGTTTATTACACCCGTAATCGTGTCAATGGCGTTGGGGTTGTAAAGCTCCCACCATTCAAGCACAGCCGCCTTGAGCTCTGTTTCATCGGTGTTGTCGGGTTCGTTTGCGGGTTCGTTTGCGGACTCCTGCTCACCGGCGGAGTTCTGTGTGTTGCCGGGAGTGGTCGGCGTATCACCGTTTTTGCCGCCGCAGCCCGTAAGTATAAGGCACATAATAAGGCAGCAGGCGAGCAGTAAGCTGAGTTTTTTCATATTATCATCCTTTCAGTTAATTTCTTTATAATATCATTATACATAATCAGAAAAATAAAAACAACCTTTTTTCAACATTTGTCGTGATTTTCGAAAATTATTGCGCTGTTTATTAAGACGCGCTCTGAAGTAATATTTGTATTTCTGTTGTAAAATATAAAAATTATGTTATTATAATACCGTAAAGTCAATTTCGAAAGTTGCTGATTTTAAGGCGGTTCAAATTGTTGGCAGATGCCGTATTGCGAATCGTCAAAGTCCGGAAATATTTTAATTGGAGGATTATTATGCCGCTTTTTATAAATAACGGGGATGTTTTCGGAGTAAAGAGCGATGTCGTTGTTAACCCCATATATGAAAATACGGGAATTGGTACTGATTTAACACATAAATTATTCAGCGGTGATTACGCAAATGAAATTATCGAACCGCTGTCGCATATTGCGGGTGAGGCTTTTCTTACAGGCGGTTTGAGCAGCGGGTATCAGTATATTGTGCATACCATAGTGCCGCAATGGCAGGGGGGAGCTGCTAACGAGTATAAAGTGCTTGAAGCCTGCTACATAAATTCACTAGCCAAGGCAGTCGGGGTCGGTGCGGAAACGGTTGCAATTCCGTTGCTTGCTTCGGGAAAAAACGGCTTCCCAAAATCTGAGATTCTTCGGTTTGCGCATAGTGCTGTCAGAAAATATCTGCTTTCCGTTGATGATGATCCTATTGTTTATATCTGCATTTCAGATGAAAACGATTATGAGTTGAATTCCATGGTGTCTGTTTTTAAATATATCCGCAGCCATATAAAAGAAGATGAAGATAGCGATGGTATATTTCGTATGGTTACGCACATACCTTCGGATACGGGCGGAAGCGGTCGACTGTCTGTTGACAAAATATATGCTTACGTAGAAGATACTAAATGCGACAGCTTTTACGACAGACTGCATGAGGCGATTGGAAAAACAAAAAATATGACCGATGCGCAATGTTACAAAAAAGCCAATGTAATGAAGCAGACATTTAACAAAATAAAAAAAGGCGAAACCGTTCCGAAAAAAGAAACGGCGATTGCACTTGTAATGCCGCTTTGTCTTTCGCTTGACGAAACCAATGAACTGATAAAATTTGCAGGCTACACACTTTGCGACAATTCGGTTTTCGATTTGGTAATTAAGTACTGCATACTCAATAAATGCTATGATGTGGATGAAGTAAATACTATTCTTTATGCGTTCAACCAACCTTTGTTGGGTTGTAGAGGAAAATAAAAAAATTTTCAGAGGTCACTTGCGAAGTGACCTCTTTTTTATTTTAGGCTATATAATAAGGTTACAAAACAAATTCAAACAAAAAAGGAGAAAAATTATGGACACCAAAATCAAAAGAATTCTCGAATACGTATTTGTAATCGACAAAAGCAAATCAATGCGCGGCTACGAGAAGATGACAGCCGACCTTTTCAATTTAATGCTGGAAAAGCAGGGACGCAGTTATGACGAAACTTATGTTTCAACTGTGCTTTTCGATACCGAGTCGACCGTTATTTATGACCGTGTCACCATTGATAAAGTGAAAAAAATGACAAAAGGCGATTATACCGCCAACGGCGGTACGGCATTGGTTGATGCACTCGGCGATGCAATTCACCGTACTGTCGAAAATCAAAAACAGTTAATTGAGGAGGATTTTCCAATGCACACTGTTTTTGTTATTGTCAGCGACGGCAACGATGATTCGAGCAGTAAATATTCCGTAGACGAAGTCAAAACCGCTATGGAAAAACTAATCGATAATTGCAGATATGAATTTATTTTTGCGGGTACAAGCAAGGCTTCCATGAAAGCCGCAAAAAAAATCGGTATATTGGATGATTTTATTGGAACATGCAGCAGGATTCTGCGCGGTAAATAAAACTGAATTACACTTTAAGTCCGTAAACAACGAATTACATACATCATTGAACGAATTACATAGGAGTACGAATGAAATATTATTTTATTGATTACGAAAACACAAACGAAAGGGCATTTAAATGTATTGAGCCGGACGGTGACAGCAGAATATTCCTTGTCTATTCAAAAAATGCCAATAAAATATCCATCGATATTGCAAGCAGGTATAAAATCGAGTACATTAAAGTGGCATCCGCAAGCCAGGCGGCAGATATGTTTATTGTTTACTATATCGGCACCAGAATCTATTGCTTTGAACCGGATGATGAAATTATCATAATTTCCGATGATGGAGATTACGATGGCTTGATTACAACCCTGCGCGGGGATTTGAAAATCTCACGTATCCCCGCAAAAGAAAAACCGGTGGTTTCAGATGCAACCAAGCATAACAATCTTGTGGTGCAAAGCTTGAAAAATTCCGGTTTGAAGGATAATGAAAACGGAAAAATAGCCAAGCAAATCGCATCATTTTTGCGAAACGGAAACGCGGTTAAAATGAACACATACCGTTGGCTTGTAACGGTTTACGGTATGAAAAAAGGATTGGAACTTTATAACTCCATAAAAGAAGTGCTATGACCTTAGCTTTTAAGATAGTTCACCGCCAAAATCACAATGCTTGTAACTATCATCACAACACCTACGACTCGGTTGAGTGTTTTGGCGCTCGCCTTGTTTGCGATTACCGCGGCAATCCTTGCCCACAGGAATGTAAACAATACGCAAAGTATCAGGCAGCGAATGCCCGGTAAACCGCCTATGGCAAAGTGGCTTATGCCGCCTATAAGCGCCGTAAATGCCATAATAAATACGCTTGTGCCAACGGCAATATGCATTTCATAACCCAGGAACGATGTAAGTACAAACAGCAGCATCATACCGCCGCCCGCACCGACAGCACCGCAAATAAAACCAACCATACAGCCGCCGATAATTGATTTTATAATCCTGTTCTTTTTTGTTTGTGCCGCCATCTGCTCGCGCGTGTTGTTTACGGGCTTTATTAAAAATCTCAGACCTATGCAAATCATGGCGATCTGCATTGTGCCGCTCATGGTCTGCTCGGGCAAAAAGCTCGCCGCGTAGCTGCCCACAGCCGTCATACAAAGTACACTGGTAATTAAAGCTATGCTGTTTTTTATGTCAAGATTGCCGTGCCTGTGGTATGTGTATGCACTCACCGAGCTTGCGAGTACATCGCTTATAAGCCCCACACCGATAGCCTGATATGCGGGTATACCAAGAAAAGTCGCAAGCATCGGACCGATTACCGCCGCCGCGCTCATACCGGCAAAGCCCGTGCCGATTCCCGCACCTGCGCCCGCAAGGAAGCATACAAGTATTTCAATAAATAATTCCATAGTACCGTACCTCGTAAAGCGTTTTGAATATTGTATCACCGAATATTGAAAAATACAATATTTCAAAAACAAAACAGAGCAGAGCAGGTGGTTGACAAAACAAAAATTGATGTAGCGTGACACGTATAATCCGAACCC